>JAGVDA010000505.1 GCA_020058975.1 Thermosynechococcus sp. WC_1
ACCAACTGCAACAAATTGCCGTAGGCCGAAGCATCCCCAATCAAAATGCCGCCCAGCAGTAGCGAACCGGATTCATTCAGCACTAGCTTTTTGTAGGTGCCCTTTACTGCGTCTTTAATGGCAATTTCTTTCGCGCCTTCCGTTGTTCCAAACGCATCCCCAAAGCTTGCCACGTCTACGCCCAACAGCTTCAGCTTTGTAGACATATCTGCCCCCGTAAAGCGATTGCTGTCGGGCGCACACAGGTGATCTGCCGCCACAGTCGCCATCGTATAGCCTGGGGCAACGAGGCCGTAAATGTGGTTTTCGTAGAGGGCGCATTCACCAATGGCATGGATATCTGCATCCGAGGTTTGGCAAACCTCGTTTACCACAATGCCGCCCCGCTCACCCACCTGGAGTCCGCAGTCTTTCGCAATCTCATCACGAGGCCGAATCCCTGCTGAAAACACAATCATGTCTGTTTGCAGTTCTGTACCGTCACTAAACAGCATCTTATGAACCCTACCGTTTTGGTTCACAATTTCTGTAGTGGCCTTATTGACGTGAACCTTCACGCCTAACGCCTCAATTTGATCTTTTAATACTTCGCCGCCTACTTCATCGACCTGCACTGGCATCAGGCGGGGCGCAAACTCTACCACATGAGTCTCCAGACCCATGTTTTTAAGCGCGTTGGCACATTCTAGCCCTAGCAGCCCGCCACCAATCACCACGCCTACTTTAGAGTTTTTGGCGTAAGCTGACATCGCCTCTAAGTCTTCTATGGTGCGGTAGACAAAGGTACCGTCTGCGTCTTTACCCTTAATGGGCGGCACAAAAGGGTAAGAACCCGTTGCCAACACGACTTTGTCGTAGTTGACCGTGACGCCGTTTACTGAGGTAATCGTTTTGGCATCGCGATCGATGCTGTGGGCTTTATCGCCAATATGAATCTGAATGTTGTGGGTTTGATACAAACCAGGTTCCACGAGCGACAGATCCCCAGCGGTTTTACCCGAAAAGAAACCGCTGAGGTTGACACGATCGTAGGCCACACGCGGCTCTTCGCAAAAGGTAATGAGGTTCCAGTCGTCCGTTGCCCCTTTGGCAATCATGCACTCTAAAAACTTGTGCCCAACCATGCCGTTGCCAATCACAATCAGATTTTTCTTCGTCATAAGATTTGGGGGACGCCGTATTTTTGCTCTAAACCGAATGGCAGATAAAGAAAGATCCTAAAGGGTTTCAGACTGTCTGGGTGGTTCGATTGAATTGATTCATGCAAAATCTGCAAGTATAGCATTCGATTTCTGCAATTTTCTTTTCTGTTGAAATCCCTTTCTTTTAGTCTCTCTGCGTAACCATACCGTTTACAGCGCAATGTTTCCGTCACAATTGCCACCAGAATTTCAGTTCCTGGCATTCTGATGGATTGACATTAACCCAGCAGTGGTCTTGACTCGGCAAGGTGAGGGAGAGATTAGGGTGCTGAACTTTGGGGTGACGGGCTACTAAAGGGATTCGCTGGGGTTGGGGTAGTAGTACCTTGGGTGCTGACAATAAGCTGCTGGATTTTATCTTTAACTTGTGCTGGGGCAAGTGCCTGGGCAGATTTGAAGAGGGTTAGAGCTTCTGTATTTTTGCCTTGGTTTTTTAAGACAATGCCTTTGGCAACGACAGGCCGGAAGTCGTTGGGACTTGCTTTTTGAAGACGGTCGTAGAGGGCGATCGCCTCCCCTGTCTTCTGCTGCGCCAGGTACACATCTCCCATCAGCAGCTCAATGGCAGGTAAATCAGCGCTATTGGGCTGCTGTTGATTGGTTTGCTTCGCGGCTGCGCTGGCCTTTTGCAGTACATCAAAGGCTGCTGCCGCTTGATTTTGCTGAAGCAGCAGCGTCACGTATCGCTGAAGGGCTTCGGTATTCGTAGGCTGCTGGTCTAACACCGTGCGATAGGTCCCCGCCGCAGCGGTGCTGTTACCCGATTTTTCTTGAGCCTGACCTAAAAGAATAGGGTAGAGCGGCTGTCCAGGGTTCAGCTTGACCAGTTTTTCGAGGGGTTCAATGACGTCTTTGGGCTGGCGCACGCCCTGCTGAATCAGCTTGAGCCGCGTCTCTAGCAGCCCTTGCAACACCGTAGGGTTATTAGGATCGCGCTTTAGTACAAGCTGATAGCCCTCTTCTTCTTTTTTAAGAATTTCAGGAGAATCTGCTGTGGCATTGGGCTTTGCGGTAGAAATGGCGGTGGTTTCTTTCTGCTGGTTCATAATGCCGCCCACCAGCGGCAGAACCGAAAGACCAATAAAGACTAAGCTAGAAACCCCCAAAACAGCAATGGTGCCCCAGCGGCGCGGTTGTTTTTGCACTCAAATTATCTCAACTCTTAGGCTATTATCGGTGATTCAAGTTTACTTCCCACCGCTGCTGATCCTAACAGGGTGAGGTTGTGCGTACAAATGCGCACATTGAGCATCACATTCATCCTCAAACTGGGAACGCTATAGAAGTCGCTGCTCTGCCTGCTCAGATGAATGAAACGGATGTTATCGAAGCCCTAGATCAAGCGTGCCAGGGTTTAAATCTAATCTTTCAGGTCGTTCACGATCCCGAAACGCTCTACGTTTATGCCAATCGGTCAGAATCAGAACCGTCTTTTTCTTATGAAACACTGACGGAAAAGGTTCAAGGGGCGATAGTTGCGCATCAAGAGTCCACCCTTCTCCAGCTCCCACATCTCCAAACCCTGCATCTGTATAGCCGCGAACTCGGCACCATCGAGCCAGACTGGGAAATCACCCTTGTGCTACCTTCCGCTGAAGCAGAGACACCAGAAGCTTCTACTGATGCGGTTTCGGCTGTGATGCAGCCAGATGTTCTTGAGTCAGAAAATCTTCAAATTGAGTCGGAGCTTAGCAGATCAGATCTCAGTCACTACTGCTTTACGCGCAATCAGGCATTGTTAACCTCCGAAATTTTGCCACCCACCGAAAAAATTGCGCGTTTGGTACAAAGCTTTCATGGGTTATCGCTGAAAAATAAACTGAATGCGTTGCCTCATGTCGAACATTTTTTCCGCGCTAGCAGTCTTCCCGCGCTAGACGATGTGAATGTTGAGACTCAAGCTTGGCTACACCAGCTTGCACAAATAGATGCAGCCAATCTGCGTAAAACCGCAATCTGGATGAGCCGCTACTGTCTCAGCCCAGAAGCCGCAATGAACCAAGTAACTGTCGTGTTGCCATCGGCTGAGGTGACAGTTGCCGCTGTGGCTTCAGAGACTGCTGCGCCACAATCTTTAGTCCAGAAAATGTTGGCAGCGCCCACAGAACCTTCTCTAGAAATGTACTCTTCTGCTGCTCCTGCTCGACCTAGAACAGCCAAAGAACCAGAAATATCCCCTTTCCAGCCTTCGATAACGCCTTCAGTAGAGCCGAAAAGCCGACCTCGCTTTGTTTGGCAAATGCTTTTAGTGCCCTTTCTTTGGCTGTTATTTACCGCAACCGCAGTCACCTATAGTGTCCAAGCACAAAATAATTCTCAGGCTTCAACAGCACTTTGTAAAACGGCGAATGGGTCACAGCCCTACTGCCAACTAGCCGCGCAGCTCATTGGCCCAGAAATGATGGAGCGCTTTATTAAAGGCACTGAAGCGCCCATGATAGAAGGGGTCATGGAAAAAAGCGTGCAGGATTGTGAGTTGGCTGGGTACTTTAACGCAGGCTTTACGCTCAAAGATGATAGAGAATTGAGCACTATTAAAGATCCAATTACGAGCCTTCAGCAAGAAACTGTTTTTCCAGGTCTTTTCTTAGTCGATCTTCAGCATGTTGGTAAAGCAGGTGGCGGCATAGTGCGAACCGCTTGTGCCTATCGTCAGGGCGTAGATCCAGTCATGCTGCGAGAGCGTCCTGTAAAGTTGGCTAGTGCAGTCATCCCCACAGATTGGCCCACACAGTCTTTCAAAAGTAAAACTAGATTTGCGACCTTACAAACCTCCTTAACTGCTCATGGTGTCTTGAGCCACTTAGGCACTAGTACCTTATTTACCGCCATTGGCATTTTTGTCGCTGTCTACCTTGGCTTGGGAATTAGCGTTGATTCCCTTGAAACGATTTATAAGTCAGCCTTTTTCTTGGGCATCAGCGAAACCATCACTGGCTTTATTCCGATGTTTGGTTTTTTTCGCATCGCTGTACTTGAGGTGTTAGCGTTAATGCTAACCACCGTTGTGGTTAAAGGTTTAGAACTTGATTGGTCTGTGGGCTACCGCTGGGTGGCCTGCGGTGGCATGACGATTATCGTCATCAGAGCAATACTGAACTGGTTGATGTTGGTGACAATTGTATCTTTGATGAGCTAAAGGTTTGTCAATCCCAGTAATGTAGGCTGGTTTGAGGAACGGATGCTGTTGGCGAAATCAAAACAAGTGCTTGAAATACTTAAGGGGCATAGGATTTTACTATCCATCTAAATAAAGCAGCATCAGAGGC
>JAGVDA010000479.1 GCA_020058975.1 Thermosynechococcus sp. WC_1
ATCTGGATTAGACTGGATAAAATCTTTAAGTTCAGACAGCATCTCTTTAGCAGTGTTACTCTCTCTAGAGTCTCATAAATCATTTGGGATTGCTATATCATAGCCGATGCTCAATACAGGCTCTTTGAAGACAATACCCGGAAAGTTTTAAATAGGTAACAACAGAATAAGGGTTTCAGCCCTTTTGTTCAGCACAGTGACTAACGAGAAGTCAAGGGTTTCAGCCTCGCCCCGAAAAACTGTCCGGACTATTGTGAAGAGGAAGTCCACTTTTACAAAAGGTCTATTGGGAAAGGAGTTCGTTAAGATAATCGGCACGACTCCAAAGCTGGGACGTTTTTGCATTTCTAAGCACCCTGAGCTTTTAATCCGTCTACTCATGCTGAATGGAAGATTGGCTGCTCATGCAAGCACTCCAGCTTTGCTTTAGCCTTACGAAATTCATGTTGGAGTTGATCGACTACACATCCTAATGGCATCCCTTCACCTGACGCTAGTTCCTGAGCCGCCTCATTCACCTTGACTCAGACATTCTCGGCTCAAACCTAGTACTTCTGCTGCTGACGTTCCAAGAATTGAAGAGCTGTTGCGACCACCTCATTAGCATATTGAAATTGATCCTGAGCCAATTGCTCATGGATAAACTATTCTTGTTATGACCCTAGCATAATGTTCATAGGTCTATTTGGAGAATGAGTTCATTTTGAGGAAGGGGTCATCATTGTAAAGAATGCTAATCTATTTTACTGACTTCTAAAGTCGTTCGCTCTGGCAAATTTTTAGATGCAGCCACTAAACATAAAAGTGCTGAAATATTTTCTAATCCTATCAAACCCGTGCTTAGCTGGAGAAGAACGACTCAAAAGCGATGGTGCTTCAGGAGAGTTAGGCGAATGCCCATTATTACAGGCTTATCTGGTAACGAGATTTATTGTCTTGGTAAACAAGGGTTCACCCCTGGCGATTTAGTCATCGGCAATAGCGTGATTGCACTCGGCCTGCTGGGCAGCATTGGTTCAGGCTTAAAAACCCTGTTTGGGGGCGAAGTCTCCCAAGTCACCCGCGTCATTCTCGAAGGTCGCCAACGCGCTTACGCACGGATGCAAGAAGAAGCAAAACGGCACGGCGGCATTGGCATTACGGGCGTCTCTAACGAGCTGATTGTGCATGGCACCAATATCGAATTTTTGGCGATCGGCTCCTGTATTCATCAAGCAAACGCCAAAACAGAGCAGATTGAGTTCTCTAGCTCGGCAGATGGGCAGGCACTCTACTGTCAAATTGATGCCGGATTTGTGCCCAAGCACTTTGTATTTGGCAATGTGGCCTATTCTATTGGGCTAGGCGGCGGCATTGTGGGCAGCTTAAAAAGCTTAGCCAGGGGCGAAATCAAAGAATTTTCTCAGATTTTTAATGAAACCCGTCATCTCGCCCTCAAGCGCATCAAATCCGAAGCGCGAGCCTTTGGAGCCAATGCGGTGGTGGGTATTAAAACCTCCATTCTTCCCCTCGCCGGAATGCAGGAAATGCTGATGATTGGCACTGCCTCTGACCATCCGGCGCTACCCAAAGGCTATTACGACAGTCCCATTACCAGCGACCTTACCAATGAAGAAATGTGGTGCCTCATCAATCAGGGCTATATGCCCGTGCAGTTGGTGTTAGGCGTTTCAGTGTATTCCCTTGGGCTTGTCGGCGGTATTACATCATTTTTTAAATCCTTCGTGCGGGGCGAAATTAACGAACTCACCTCCCTCATCTACGAAGCACGGGAGCAGGCATTAGCCCACATTGCCGAAGATGCACGACGCTGTAATGCCGATGAAGTGGTGGGCATTAAGACCTATGTGTATAACCTAGGCTGCGGCATCATCGAATTTCTGGCGATCGGCACGGCGGTCAGAAAAATGCCCAATGTGGGCACCCAATCCGATACGCTCATTCCGCAAGCCATCATTCGAGATCAAGATACATTTATCAACACGGCTGAAACAACTGCCGCGTCGTCTCTCAATCAGCCTGCCAATAACACAAACTTTGTTTCTATCTTTGTTGGATTTGGCGTTTTTTCGCTCTGGCTGACCTTTATGGTGCTGCGGATGTTTCTGCGTTAAAGGGGCAAATTCACCCCGACAGCCCCATTGTCAGTTGCGGTGATTAGCACTGCTGTACTGAATCCGCGCACCTGCCCACAGCAGCTTCTCTCGCAGCGTTTGATAGTACGAATAATTATCGCGCAGCAAAATAAAGAGCGCCTTGCAGTCTGCCATCTTGACATCTACCCGCTGTCCAGGCCAAATAGAGGTTGCTAACACCCCATCCATCCAAAGCTTGGTGCTTAGCTCTCGATCCTCTAAAGGCCAAATACTCACCACAGAGCCAGAAGGCAACACCACCGGACGGCTAGAAAGACTCAATGGGCAAATCGGTGTCACCACAATCGCCTCCATCCCAGGATGAATAATGGGGCCATTTGCCGCCAACGTATAGCAAGTCGAACCTGTGGGCGTTGCGACTAAAAGACCATCCCCTTGATATTGGTCTACCACCTCCCCATCGATCGCCAGCTCTAAAATCGAAGTCATCATTCGATCTGCCGAAGCAGGCTTAAGACACATCTCATTGAGCGCTAAAAAGATCGGTTCAAGCTCCTCTGCTACCCCAGTTTTGAGACTGACAGAATCTACAATAGAAGCCTGGAGCATCATTCGCTGCTGAATCGCATATCGATCTTCTAGCAGCCGCTGCCAGACTTTCTCTGTATCTTGAAAGGCTTCGTAGGGTTCCGTCAAAAAGCCTAGATGTCCCCCCACATTGATTGCCAAAATCGGAATCCCAACGGGAGCTAAGTGTCGGGCTGCCGCCAACGCCGTCCCGTCACCGCCCAACACCACGGCTAAATCAATTGGCTGGCTGGCAGAAGCCAAAAAGACCGGAAACGGGTTATCTTTAGCGCCGCTAGGCCCAAGCAGAATCTGGCAGTTTCTCGCCTCAAGCTGACGGGCACAGGCTTCCGCACACCGTTGACTCTGAAGATCGCCAGCCTTATAGACAATGATGACCTGTTTAAGATCCACTAAAGTTTTTGCACCACTGCGACATAAACCCTCTCCCTACATAAATTACACCGTTTTACGAGGTTGGGCACAGGGAACAACAGCATTACACGCTGAAATCTCACCGCTAACACCTATCAAGATCGCTTACGGGTCACTATTCTTTGCTAACATTATAAAGACTGATGGGCTTGTAGCTCAGTGGACTAGAGCACGCGGCTTCGGACCGCGGTGTCGGGGGTTCGAATCCCTCCTGGCCCGTTCATTAATTAGGTGAGTTTCTACAGCTCACCTCAAATTAGTACGTTAAAAATTTTTGAGTCATCTGCAATGAGTGCAGTTCGAGTGCGGCAGCACGTTAATCCCCTAAGCCACAAATATCAAAACTCTGTTGCAGCCCCAGACTGGGCAACGCTCTTTCAAACGCCCACTAACCCACTGCACCTTGATATCGGCTGTGCCCGTGGTCAGTTTTTACTAGAAATGGCGCAGGACAAGCCAGACTGGAACTTTTTGGGTGTTGAAATTCGAGAACCCCTCGTGGTTCGTGCTAATGAAGTACGCAACGAGCTAGGGCTTAAAAATCTCCATTATTTATTCTGTAATATCAATGTTTCTCTAAGCACCTTGCTTGACTCCCAAACGCTTGCGGGTGTCACGATTCAATTTCCTGATCCCTGGTTTAAGAAGCGTCACCAAAAGCGTCGAGTTGCCCAGCCAGAACTCATTCAAACCTTGGCGCAGCACATCCAGCCAGACGGATTTCTATTTATTCAGTCCGATGTCTTGGACGTAGCAGAACAGATGCGTGCGGTCATTAGCGCCCATCCAGCATTTCAGCCTAGCGCTGATTCTGCACCCTGGATGGCTCATAACCCACTACCCGTTGCGACAGAGCGAGAAACTGGCGTTCTATCAGAAGGAAAGCCCGTCTATCGCTGCTGGTTTACCCGTCTTCCCAGTTCGAAAACCCAGCCTCCTAACATGCCTTAGGATCACGAACTAAATAACGTTCACTAATTCCCCCTCATCCCCCTTCGGCAAGCTCCCTTCGACAAGCTCAGGACACAGCAGGGCAACGCCTAACCCCTTCTCCCACAAGGGGAGAAGGGGGACAAGACAATAAAATCAAGAACTCTAGCTCCCCTCTCCCGTTCTGGGAGAGGGGCTGGGGGAGAGGGTCAAAAGTAGAGGTTATTAAATCCATGATCCTTAGGCAGAGAGCATCCCTTTCAGACAAACGCTTTTATCATCAAGGTGCACATAACGTCATTAATGCAACATTAGTTAAAATTTTGTTGCGCTACAGTGGGAGTTGTAAGGGGATAATCTTCTTCCACTGCGGGACGGTATGCCATGAGTCTCAAAAACTGTATTCAGGTTCGTCCACTAGAGTCTATCCGTGGCGGAATGGCAGAGTTTTATACGCCACAGGCCAGTCATGAAACCATGCTGGTCAATATTCCCGCTGGGACAATAGACGAACTGTTCGTCCATCATTTCCAAACGGATCAAATTTTAGTCGTGCGGGGCAACTTTGTATTAGTGGCCTTACAAAACCGCCAGTATCACTACATTGCGCTAAGTGAATCTATTCCAGCAGTTATCACCATTCCCCCAGGCATTCCTCATGGTGCAGTGAACCTTAGTTCCGAACCTTGCATGATTGTCAACGCAGTACTTCGACATGGGGCGGCACACCCAACGGACTACCGCCCTATGAAACCACCCTTTCTCTACGATCTTGACGCAATTCAGGCAGCTTTAGGGCGGCAATTTACGCCGCTGAGCGCTTAAGCCAGCGGTTTAGTAGATTGAACGAATCAATCTTTTTAGTCCCTTCGCTTTAGATAATGGTTCCGTCTGGAATCACTGCGCCTTTCAGTACCACCACAATACCGCTCCGAATATAGAAGCCTTCACTTTCGCGCTCGGCTTCTTCAACACGGTCTTTGTTGATGATCTGCACATTGCTACCAATGTGCGCATTTTTGTCAATAATAGCGCGGCTAATCCGCGTATCTCGACCAATGCCCATCGGCACAATCAGTTCTCCCGCAGCGGCTTCACGCTCTGCTAACGGCTGGTAGAAGTCAGCACCCATGAGCAAGGAGTTGTCGATGACGGCTCCAGACTCAATGCGCGATCGCACGCCTAACACCGAGTGATGAATCTGACAGCTTTTGAGAATGCAGCCTTCTCCCACAATAGATTCCGTCACCTGACAGTCTAGAAGCTTCGTGGGGGGCAGATACCGTGAACGGGTGTAGATGGGCGCTTCTTCATCGTAGAAGCTAAAAGGTGGCTGAGGCTGCTTGGTGAGGGCTAAGTTTGCCTCATAGAACGACTCAATGGTTCCAATATCTTCCCAATAGTCGTTAAACAAGAACGCTTGGACATTATGATTCTTTTGAGCAGCAGCGGGAATAATTTCCTTGCCAAAGTCGGTTGCGTTTGGCATCCCGCTCAGCAGGTCAAACAGCACCTGTTTTTTAAACACATAGATGCCCATAGAGGCAATGTAGGGCTTCTGCTGTGCTTCTTGAGGCGATAACCCTAACACAGTGGTATCTACCTGCATTTGCTTCAGAGCGTCACCTTCTGGCTTTTCGCTAAAGTCAACGACTCGACCATCTTGGTCAATTTTCATTAGCCCAAAGCTAGATGCCCGTCGCTCATCAATGGGAATAACTGAAAGCGTAATATCTGCGTTAGTTTCGCGGTGACGATTAATAAAGTGTCGGTAGTCCATGCGATAGAGGTGATCGCCAGACAAAATCAAAAATTCATCAATCTCTGTCCAGGCCGTCAGCATCCAGAGATATTGGCGCACCGCATCAGCGGTACCCTGAAACCAGTTTGGGTTTTCAGGGGTTTGCTGAGCGGCTAGCACTTCTACAAACCCATCAGAGAAGCCAGAGAAGACGTAGGCGCGAGAAAGATGGCGGTTGAGTGACGCAGAGTTAAACTGCGTGAGGACGTAAATTTTATTAATGCCTGAATTTATACAGTTGCTAACCGGGATATCAATCAGTCGATACTTGCCAGCAAGGGGTACAGCAGGCTTTGCCCGCTGCTTGGTAAGGGGATAGAGCCTTGTTCCGGCTCCACCACCCAAAATAATCGTCATTACCTTTTTCATAAAAACCTCTAGGCTGCCAATCCTCTCTACAGTCCAGTGTCTGCCTGTGAGTGACCCTTGACAAGGGGGGGTGAGTTAAGAGCTTGAAAAAATCGGGAGTGAAGGCAATAGCTTCCACTCCCGATTCACAATGCTCTGGCATTACCAGCATTGTCAAAGCATCTCAAATAACGGCGATCGCCTTATTTGATTGCGACCTTACCACCGGCTTCTTCAAGCTCTTTCTTAGCAGCTTCGGCGTCATCTTTAGAGATGGCTTCCTTGACGGCTTTAGGGGTAGATTCAACCAAGTCTTTGGCTTCTTTGAGGCCCAGACCGGTGAGGGTACGAACGACCTTCAGCACGGCAATTTTCTTGTCGGCAGGCACTTCTTCAAGCACAACGTCAAATTCGGTCTTTTCTTCTACCGCTTCAGCAGCAGCAGCAGGCGCAGCCATCATCATGCCGCCAGCGGGTGCAGCAGCACTCACGCCAAAGGCTTCTTCGATTTGCTTGACAAGCTCAGCAGCTTCTAGCAGTGAAAGGGTTTTTAACTGGTCTAAGATTTGGTCGGTTGCAGCAGACATTTAATCCTCTCCTAGGCGTAAATGTAGTGTGAATAAAAAACGGTCGATGGATTGAGTCCATCGTGAGGACGCAAGACTTTGCGCCTGTGTGGCGTTTCTAGGCGGCATCCTTCTCGGAATAGGCCTTGATACCCCGTGCGATGGAAGAAGGAACTTCTTTGACACCAATCGCAATTTTTGCGGTAACGGCATTGAGCGCACCCGCAATTTGTGACATAAGCACTTCTTTAGAAGGCAAGTCTCCAATGGCTTTAACATCCGCTTGAGACAGAGCATTTCCGTCTAAAGCACCGCCCCGAAGTTCGGTCTTTTTGCTAACCTTTTGGAATTCTTGGTAGGCCTTAATTGCGCCACCCATGTCTCCCTTGACGAATATAAATGCAGAAGATCCTGCGGTATATTCGGTTAAAGGTTGCCAGGTTTCATTGCCATCAACGGCGAGACGCATAAAGGTGTTTTTAGTCACCTTACATGTTGCGCCTGCGGGTCGAAGCCGATTACGCAAATCGGTAATTTCTGCAACGCTTAGCCCTTGATAGTCAATGACAAACGCCATTTGAGTCTCTTCGAGCGTAGCTTTGAGTTCGGCTACGATTTGCCGTTTATTTTCTGGCGATCTACCCATACTGTTCACCTCCTTGATTGGGTGTAGTAGAATTTTCGTATTTCCTTGTTAAACACCAAAAGACCCTTAGCAATATGCCAAGGGTCAAAACCAGAACGAAAGCTAGAGTAAAAAGTCAGTAATGACTCAGATCGCTCTAGATTACGAGACCGGAACCTCGGCAGGAAATTAAGCAAATGCACCTGCTGTCTTTGGTGGGGTCGAGAACTTAATTCGTTAAATTAATTCAAGCCACAGAACAAAAGGAAAACTTTAGGCTCACTGAGATGACCTAGGCCATGTCAGAAATTTTTAGGTCACGAAGGCTGCTGATATCCACTTCAATGGAAGGCCCCATGGTTGATGAAACAAACAGGGTTCTCCAGTAGCGGCCTTTGGCACCAGAAGGACGATTGCGCTCAATCGTATCTTGCAGCGCCTTAAGGTTAGTCAGTAGGTCTTCGGCAGAAAAAGACGCCTTTCCAAACATAACATGGACGATACCTGTTTTATCAGCACGGAATTCAAGCTTCCCTGCTTTAAATTCGGCGATCGCCTTCACCAAATCAAACGTCACAGTACCTGCTTTCGGTGAAGGCATTAAGCCTCGTGGCCCAAGAATCCGACCCACTTTTGCCACTTGGGGCATCATGTCAGGGGTCGCAATCAGCAGGTCAAAGTCAAATCGACCCTTCTGAATTTCATCAATCAACTCTTCAGAGCCAACGACATCAGCACCCGCATTGGTTGCTTCTGCAACCTTCTCACCTCGGGCAATAACGGCAACGCGAAGCTCTTGACCTGTCCCCTTAGGCAAGGCAACTGTCGTGCGCAACTGCTGATCGGTGTATTTAGGATCAATACCTAAACGAACATGAGCCTCAGCAGACTCAGGAAACTTAGCCGTTGCAGTCTGTTTTAAAAGCTCTAGAGCCTCTAAAGGCTGGTAGGCACGCTCTTCAACAAGTTTGTGTAGCTCGCGTAAGCGACGAGAAACTTTCTTCACTTTTTTTAGCTCCTGGGGTCTTAACGAAGCAAAACTGCCTCTCCCCCGATTAGGTGTACATCAAATGATCTATGGAATGCCGTAGCGAGGATGATCAGG
>JAGVDA010000448.1 GCA_020058975.1 Thermosynechococcus sp. WC_1
AAGAGCAAACAATGAGATCCTTGAAGCGGATTTTTGCTGCAGGTATCATTATTTTTCTCTTTACTCTTTCGCTTTTTCTGACTAGATCGGTCTCATCTGCAGCACCTGATTACGATGCAGTCAGGGTAGTTGCAAATATGGAAGAGGTAGTAATTGATATTCCGGCAGGTGCTTCGGGATCTGATATCGCATCCCTGTTGTTCGAAGCTGGGGTGGTCAAATCATCACAATCATATTTTCGAGTTGCAGTCGCCGATACTCGGTCACAAAAGGTTGCACCTGGTCAACATCGATTGACAAAGAAAATCTCGGCGCTGCAGGCGTTGGAACAACTTCTAGACCCCGATCGAATTCCTAATTTGATTAAGGTCAATGAGGGAGCCTGGAAGAGCGAGATTATCCACTCATTGATTAGTAGTGGATTTTCCCAAGGTGAAATCAAGAGCGCTCTCAATAAGCTTAGACTTCCATCGGGTTTTACAGATAGCGAGGGTCTGCTCTTTCCTGCGCAGTACTCATTTGAGCAGGGGGCATCTGCGCAGTCCGCCTTGCAAGATATGGTCGATCGCTTCACCAGCGACAAGGTCGCTCGCACTATTCTGCAAGGCAATGGCAAATACTCTGCACTGCAATTATTAACTATTGCATCAATAGTTCAAGCAGAGGGCGATACTAAGGATTTTGACAAAGTGGCACGGGTTATTTACAACCGTTTGGCTATTGATATGCCTCTGCAAATGGATTCAACAGTTCACTTTATAAAGAAAGTTCGCGGCGAAATATTCTTGAGCCGAAACTCTACTTTGCTTAACTCGCCCTACAACACATATCGCCGTTATGGATTACCGCCTGGTGCCATAGGCAGCCCGGGAACATCAGCAATTCAGGCAGCGCTTAAACCTGCGCCAGGAGATTGGCTGTATTTCATTACAGTTGCGCCAGGGGATACCCGCTTTACATCTAGCATTTCTGAATTCAATACTTGGAAACAGCTTTACACAAAGAATCGAAAGGCGGGTGCCTTCAATTGATTAATGCAGCTGTACTTGGCTCACCCATAGCTCACTCTCTAAGTCCCTTACTTCACGCTCAGGCGTACCAATTTTTGGATATTGAAGGCAGATACGAAGCGATTGAAGTTCGATCCGGTGAGTTAGCATCATTTTTGGGTTCAACCGATAGAACTGTTTATCGCTGACGATGCCTCTAAAGGAGGAAGCACTTTCCTTAGCGGATAACTCTTCCTCTCTTTCTCAACGTATTTCTAGTGGCAACACTTTGACCCGCGCAGACGGTAAGTGGTTCTTGACCAGTACCGATGTTGCAGGGTTTGAATACTCATTAAAATCGCAACAGATCGATGCATTGGACACGGTGATGGTGTTAGGTGCCGGCGCAACTGCTAGAGCGGCGGTTTCATATCTTTCAACTGTGGCAAGGAAGATCCATGTAGTCAGCAGAAATGCCCAGCGCGAGGCGAGCATGAGTAAAGCCTCAGATACTCCAATTGATTATTTACCATGGGAGCCGACCTCAAAAATCAACGAGGTAGATCTAGTTGTTAATACCGTGCCAGGAGATGCTGCAAGCAGTTTTCTCTCTTCGATCAACGCACCCCGCGGGGCTCTCTTTGAAGTTTTATACCATCCGTGGCCTACAGAACTGGCTCGTACTTGGGCGAATACTGATCGACTGGTTGTTGATGGATTAGAGCTTTTGATTCATCAGGCGATCTCTCAAATGGAGATCTTCTCTGGAGTTGTCCTAGATCGTACTTTTCTGCATGCACATTTACGCAAAGCCGCCTTAAAACAACTGACATAGTCCACAACCGCATTTCACTACTGTTTCAGATCGGTACTTTGGGCAGGTGATCTATGCTCTCTTCGCACTTTCCTTACCAATCGCATTAGCTGACCTTAAGTTCCATAAGATTCCAAATATCTATCTTTGGCTGCTGACGATATGTCTAATCCCACATCTTGCGGTCAATGGTTTTGGCGATTTGAAGGTTTTGATTATCTTTCTTTCCTGCACAACACTGTTGCATTTTCTTGGGATGGGAATGGGGGATCTCAAGCTACTTGTGATGATTGGTCTGTGGCTCAACAGTGCTGGTATTCCTACCTTTCCCCTTTTTGGATCCTTGATCCTTTTCTGCTTAATGATTCATTTTATGTTGGTGTCTCTGCATAAAAGAAGATTGCCCAGATACATACCCATGGCCCCCAGTATTTTCATTGGTTTCGGCCTTTATTTGGCGACGCGATAGGGATCAGATCTGTCACAATAGGAACATGCGTTGGTTAACAGCTGGTGAATCTCACGGTCAGGCACTGAGTGCGATTGTGGAAGGAATTCCCGCTTCCGTTTCAGTGACGACTTCAGATATTGATTACCACCTAGAGCGTCGACGTCTTGGAGTTGGTCGCGGAGCACGTCAGAACTTTGAAGCTGACAAGGTAACAATTTTAGGTGGAGTTCGTTTAGGCCTGACTCAAGGTGGTCCGATTGCGATTCAAGTAGGAAATTCAGAGTGGCCGAAATGGGAAAAGGTGATGTCGGCTGATCCAGTTCCTGATGAAGAGATTCGCGATTTAGCCCGTAACGCTCCATTGACTCGTCCACGTCCAGGACATGCAGATTTAGTTGGAATGCAAAAGTACGATGTTGATGATGCGCGTCCAATTCTGGAAAGAGCAAGTGCACGCGAAACTGCAGCTCGTGTTGCATTGGGCGCTGTAGCTCGAAACTTTTTAGAACAAAGTGTAGGAATCACAATTTTAAGTCACGTCTTATCCATTGGATCGATTCGCGTTCCAGAAGGTACAGCGTTACCACTGGCCGCGGATATGAAGAGGATCGATAGCGATCCAGTCCGTTGTGCTGATTCGGCAACAAGTGAGTTGATGATTACTGAAATTGAAAACGCTCATCGTGATGGTGACACATTGGGAGGTGTAGTTGAGGTCCTTGCCTTTAATATGCCGCCAGGGCTGGGTTCACATGTTCACTGGGATCGTCGCTTAGATTCAAAACTTGCCGGTGCGGTTATGGGAATTCAAGCGATTAAGGGTGTCGAGATTGGTGATGGTTTCCAGACAGCTACCCGCCGAGGCATATTAAAGGCAAGGACCTCAACT
>JAGVDA010000455.1 GCA_020058975.1 Thermosynechococcus sp. WC_1
TAGAAGACTTCTAAATAAACCTGGTTGTAGCCTCGGCTAACCATGCGGTCTAAGACGCTTTCAAGCACGCCGGGCTGAAGATCGCATTCGTAAAGGCGCAGCCAAACGGCCTGGGTTTTGAGCCAGCTTTGTGCTCGACACTGCTGTAATGCCTGGGCATCAGACGCAACTAGGGTTTGATATTGCTGTTGGGCACTGCGATCGCCCATCACGGCTCGTTGCCGCAGCGCATTTTTTTGAGCCACAGATTGGGGAGACGCTTGGCAAAACGGTAATGTCTGCTGTGCCTGAGCGCGTAATGGTGACCCAATAACGCCCGCTGCTTCTGCCACCCAGGCTGACAGTAACGCGACTATCAACAGCGCCGATCTTTTCTGTTTAGGGCGAATTCGCGGCAGCAAGGCAACTTTTTTCATGAAAACCATCAAAATCTGACATCAGACACAGCTTTATTGTCTGACTATCAGTGTAATGTCTAGGTTTCCGAAAAGTTTAGGATTGTCTATCGCTGGAGCCAATACACCCGATAGATACCGTTATGGAATGGGTATTGTTTGCAAAAGGCGCTCAATAATGCGGTGGGTAGGCTGGCCGCCAGAGGGAATCATGCGATGGCTCAAAACATGGGTTGCTAGGCGCTTTACGTCATCAGGCAGCACATAATCTCGATGCTCTAGAAACGCAAGGGCTTGAGCGGCGCGCTGGAGCGTTACTGTACCGCGTGGGCTAACGCCAAGGCGAATGTCTGGGTCTTCGCGGGTTGCCCGTACAAGGTTGAGCATGTACTGCTGGAGCGATCGCTCTACCCTAACCTCAAGGCATTTCTGCTGAATCTGCCGCACCTGCTCAAGGGAAATACAGGGTTTGAGGGCTTCTAACCTTAGTCCCGTTTTGTTGCGCTGAAGCATCTCAAGCTCTTCGTCGGCAGTAGGGTACCCCAAACTGAGGGCAAGCGCAAACCGATCTAGCTGCGCTTCGGGGAGAGGAAAGGTGCCATGAGACTCAATGGGGTTTTGAGTGGCAATGACAAAAAAAGGTTCGCCAACGCGATGGGAAACACCATCAACTGTCACCTGCGCTTCTTCCATCACCTCTAATAGCGCCGACTGGGTGCGGGGCGTGGCGCGGTTAATTTCGTCCGCGAGCAGCACATTCGCAAATATAGGGCCTGCTAAGAACTCAAACTTGCCTTCGTGGGCATTCCAGATGTTGGTGCCGGTTAAGTCACTGGGCAATAGATCGGGGGTGCATTGAATACGCTGGAACTTACCCTCAATCGAACGGGCTAAGACTTTAGCCAAAAGCGTTTTGCCCACCCCTGGCACATCCTCTAGCAAAACGTGACTGCCGGAGAACAGCGCCACTAAAACAAGCTGGATGGCCTCTTGTTTGCCCACCACGACGGTGCCAAGATTTGTGATGAGCTGTTCGACAGGGGTTTTTAGGGGTTGCGTTTTATTGGATTGCGCGATCGCAGGAGCTGTAACAGGAACCATACATCACACCTACTACGAATCAAAGGGTTTACAAAGGGGGCAGATCTAGCGTCCAGTTACAGGAGGCTAGCAGTGGCTGCTGCGCTAATTGACGGGGCTAACCCACTGACGTGCATTGATGCAGTCGAGCTGAATCTGCGCTTTTAGTGCATCTAAAGACTCAAACTTTTGCTCGGGACGCAGAAATTGCTCAAGATGTACCGTTATAGTGTGCCCATAGAGATCCCCTGACCAATCTAGGATGTGAACTTCAATGGTTTGATGGGTTCCATCAACGGTCGGTCGCAAACCAATATTCATCACGCCCAACTGAGCTTGAGCAAAGGCAGGGCATTCTAACTGCACTTGGTACACCCCGCGATGGGGAATAAATTTTTCTGCCGATACGTTAAGGTTCGCGGTCGGAAAGCCTAGGGTTCGTCCCAACTGTTTGCCTTGAATCACCGTGCCTGTCAAGGTATAGGCTCTGCCTAAAAGCTGCTTTGCACGCACAACGTCTCCGGCTTCTAGAGCTTGTCGTACTGCAGAGCTGCTAATTCGCTCATGCTCCATGATGGCGGGTTCCACAATCATGACGGGGATGTTGTAACGAGCGGCGATCGCCCTCAAGTCTTCTGCGGTACCCGCGCGGTTACGACCGAAGCAGAAGTTAAATCCAACGCTAATCTTTTGTGCTTTGAGCTGCTTAACTAAAATCTGCTCTACAAATTCTTCAGGCGTTAGATTGGCTAAATCTTGATCAAAAGGCAACAGCACCAACTGCTCTACCCCAAGGGTTTCTAAAAGCGCAACTTTCTCTGGCAATAGCGTCAGCAAAGGCTTAGGCTGACCGCTAAAGAAAACGTGGGGATGGGGCGTAAATGAAACAACGGTGGTGTAGCAGTGACCGATGGGCGCAAGGGTTGAAATGCTGCCTTGTTTTTCTCCACGGTCTGCAGCAATCTCTACAACAGCACCCTGGGCATGGCTCTCAGCCAATGCCTGAATGACGGTACAGTGCCCTAAATGCACACCATCAAAGTTGCCTAACGCGACCTGCGTTGGCTGCAAATTTGTTTCTATAGAAGAAGTTACCCACACGGTTTACATTTTGACATAATTTAAGGCAACGTCTGACGGGACACAGCGATCAAAATAGCTAGACATTGCTACTCTATTGACGAATAGGGCGTAAGCCAAGCCTGAATCTGCTCTATCCTACGGTAGTAGGTCAGGTTGTACTGAAGCGGCGTGACCGAGATAAACCCTTGGGCGATCGCCTGTACATCTGTCATTAACCCCTCATCTTGAGGATAAATCACAGGGGCATCTGCATCTTCAAGCACCTCCCCCGCCAGCCAGTAATAGGTTTTACCGCGTGGGTCTAAACGTTTTTCAAACAGATCGTGGTAACGTCGTAGCCCTTGACGTGTCGTTTTTACGCCATTGATATCGGAAGCGGGTAAGGCCGGGACGTTGATATTGAGCAGCATTGGTTCTGAGAGCGGCTGAACGGCAAGCTGCTGCACCAAGCTCACCGCGTAATCTGCTGCTGGCTGAAAATTAGAATGGGTGAAGCTGGTGAGGCTGAGAGCAATGGAGGGGATATCGGCGATCGCCCCTTCCATTGCAGCCGAGACGGTTCCAGAGTAAAGGACATCGGTACCTAGGTTAGACCCTTGGTTAATGCCCGATAGCAGCAGGTCTGGTAGGCTGCCCAACAGCGCATCTAGCGCTAACTTGATACAATCGGCAGGCAAACCTGAGCAAGCCCATACTTTGACATCTGGATGAAACAAGCCGTCCACTGGCTCCGCTCGTAGCGGTCGATGCATGGTTAAACCATGTCCCGTGGCGGAGCGCTCTCGATCTGGGCAAACCACCGTAACTTCATGTCCAGCAGTTGCAAGCGCATTCGCAAGGGCGCGAATACCAGGGGCAGATACGCCGTCGTCGTTGCCAACGAGTAATTTCATAATGCTGAGGGAAGGGCAAACAACAAGGCGCTAAGAGAAGTCTCTAGAATGCTTAAAATCAAACAAATCTAATGATTCAGACTAATCCATCCTATCCCAAGTCCCCTATTTTTCTGCTGATTTCATTAACCCTCCTGCTCCTCACGTTGCGCAAACTGCTATGGCTGCTGATGTTTTACTCATTGTAGATATGGTGACGGTGCTGGGCACCGCAGCGGGGGCGGGCTATCTTGCCAGTCGCCTAGGGCAACCCGTCTTGATGGGATATTTACTGGCGGGGCTTGTGGTAGGGCCATCGGGGCTAAAACTGATCCCCTCTCCTGAAGAAATTGAGGTACTGGCAAAGATTGGGGTGGCGCTGCTGCTGTTTGCCTTGGGCGTTGAATTCTCAATTAAAGATTTACTGAAAGTTCGCCGCATAGCCCTAGGGGGCGGGACGCTCCAGATTTTGCTCACCATTCTGCTGGCAGGAGGGTTGGCCTATGGCATTGGCGCGGTTGAAACCATCCCCGCCGCGATTTACTTAGGGGCGGCACTCTCGCTCTCTTCGACAGCACTGGTGCTCAAAAGCCTGATGGAGCGCAATGAAGTGCAGACCGCTCACGGACAGGTGATGTTGGGCATTTTAATTGTGCAGGATATTGGCCTAGGCTTCATGCTGGCGGTGCTGCCTGCGTTAACAGAGCCTGCGGGAAGCTTGGCACAAAGTTTGCTGTTGGCACTGGGCAAAGCGGCACTGTTTTTTGCGGGGGCGGCGATCGCCGGACTCTACGTCGTCCCACCCCTCATGAAACGGATTGCCCGTACAGGTTCTCAAGAACTTTTTGTGCTAAGCGTAGTGGCGCTCTGCTTAGGGGTAGCGCTACTGACTAATGTATTGGGTCTGGGCATTGAGATGGGAGCTTTTGTCGCAGGGCTAATGATTTCTCAGGTGGAGTATTCTGACCAGGCGCTCCACAGCATTTTGCCGTTACGAGATGTGTTTGCTACGCTGTTTTTTGCCTCGATTGGGATGTTGATTGACCCGCTGTTTTTGATCAGCAACGGCGGCACCTTAATTGCGTTGGTGACTGTAGTGATGTTGGGGAAAGCCATCATTATTACGCCCGTGGTGGCGCTGTTTGGCTATCCGCTTAAAACTGCGCTGACGGTTGGACTGGGCATTAACCAAATTGGAGAATTCTCTTTTGTGCTGTCGGGGGTTGCCAGTAAGTTGGGGCTGTTTTCGCCGAAGCTCTACGGCCTCACGGTGGGCACGACTGCCATTACGCTACTGCTCACGCCGTTTTTGCTCAAGCTCACGCCCTATTTATTTCAGCGGCTAGAGTCTGTCCCTAAGCTGGGCCGGTGGCTACGGGCAGGGCAGTATCCTAAGGCATCTTTTATTCCAGAGCATCTGACTAATCACTGTATTGTGGCAGGCTATGGGCGTGTGGGGGAAACCTTGGTGCGACTGCTGCGATCGCGGGGCTACCAAATTCTAGTCATCGACAATGATGAGGCCACGCTGCAAATTCTACGAGAGCGCAAGATTCCCTATGTTTATGGTGATGCCTCTAGTGAGCTGGTGCTGCAAAAGGCAAAGCTGAATCATGCACAGGCATTGGCGATCGCCCTCACTGACCCGATGGCAACCCGTCTTGCCCTCAAACGTGCTGCAAGTCTTGCCCCAGACCTCGACATCACCGTCCGCGCCCATGCCAATCAAGAGATTGACACGCTCTACCAATTGGGTGCGAAGGAAGTGGTGCAACCCGAATTTGAGGCGGCATTAGAGATGGGTGCCCATGTGTTGCTGAACCTAGGGGGTGAAGTTTCAGGGATTCTTCAAA
>JAGVDA010000152.1 GCA_020058975.1 Thermosynechococcus sp. WC_1
GCTGAAGTCAGCGCCTTTGAAACGCGCCAAGGTCAGCGTCGGCTATTGCGGATTTTGAGTCCAGAACAAATTCAGCTTGGGGTAGAGCAGGGAAAAATTGAGTCTGGCGGCAGTGATTTAGACCAGAAGGTTGAGGCCGATGCCGCTGTTGAGGTTGCGCTCCAAGCCTTTGAGGATGGACTGTATTTTGTGTTTATAGACGACGAGCAGATTGAAGGGCTGGATACGATCTCCCCTCTCACCCCTAATTCTCAACTGCTGTTTCTGCGGTTGGTGCCGTTAGTGGGTGGGTAAATGGGCTTTGATAAAAAACAAGCTAAGGTTGAAAGAGAAATCGCCAGAAGATGGCTGAGGAGATTTTAATGCAAACTGCACAGGCTCATCACGCAAAACAGGTTTATCCGAGCGATCGCGGACTACATCTAGAGTTTGAGACACACGAACAGGCACTTGCCTTTTACCAAGATGGCTTTAGTCGAGGAATTGCCTACGATATTGAAGGCGTAACGGTCATTAAGCTCTTTAAAACCCAATAAAAGCCCACTCTTGTTTTTGCGGTTGGTTCCGTTGGTGGGCGGGTAATCTATACATAGAGCCGTCTAGCCCTTTGTTAAGATGCTGAATCCTGAAGTCGCCCAAGCCCAACTTAAGCTGATTGTTAGCAAAGACTGGCGATCGCACCGTATCCAGCAGTTTGCGGCACTCCCTCAAAATCTGGCGTCCATCGGCTATGGCTTATTTTGCCTTGGAGAGGATGGAACACCTGGTGATTACTCTCAAGTCTATCTCTATCAACAAAAAGCCCTAGAGCGACTGGATGGTTTATCTGAAGGCGATCGCACCCAAATCTTCAGCATTCTATTCCCCACAATTAGCGCCATTGTTGAGCTGGCGTGGCAGTTCTACAGTCAGTTGCCTTACCCAATGGGGTACAATCGGCGATCGTTTCGGGCACCCCACCATCCAGAATTTACGCAGGCAAAACGGAGCCAGTGGCTGGTTCAGCTCATTGGCACAATAGAGGGCTATGACCAAGATTTAGAATGGTTTGCGGCTTGGGTGCCTTATCTGGGCTACAGCGCACCAGACGTATTAGGCATTTTGTTTGCCACTGCCATCAATCAAGGCGATGCATTAGGGCAAAGCATTTCGCAAATTTTGCTAGATTCGGCACGGGGCGACCATGAGATTGGTGCAATGGGGCGGCACGTCACCCGTGCGCTGCTGGTTGCCAACGACCCAAAGGGCTGGGACTTTATCGAACGATTGCTCCTCGCCGCCCAGCGACAGGAAGGGTTGCGACAAACCATTTTAGAAACCATTGATGAAGCCCATCCCGTTGCCTTTAGGCGGATGATACGGCTGATTGTGGCAGAGAACCTCACGCGCTTTAGCGCTGTGATTCGGGCGATTGACGTGTGGTTTGGGTTTGGGCTGGAATCTCTCAATGAGAAACAGGCGAAGCAAATTCTGACCCAAGTGAGCCAATATTTAGAGGATGAAGCTGCACGGGCAGCCGCTTTAGCCAGCGAAGATCCGCAGACGGTCTATTTGGGGCTTTGGAGTGCGGGGTTTGTGGATGCGATCGCCGCTATCCCCCTAGCCACTCAATTACTCAATCATCCCGAAGCAACCCATCGCTTTGTGTCGGTTCATTTTTTGACTCAGCTAGAAATTACTCCGGCACGACTGGCGCTGTTACCTGCGGTTGGCGATCGCGATTTAGCCGTCGCAACCCTTGCTGTGCAGTCACTCCGGTATGCAGTTCTTGAAAACTCCGACACGTTTGAGCGTTTGGAGGAAAATCTTGCTCGATTTCCAGCAAAGCCCAAAACGCTTCCCCCTATGGTTTGGGAGTGGATGAAGCTAGAGGCAAGTCAGGCGTTGGTTGCCTCCGCAATGCTGACGCAACAAGGGACGAGATCGCCCAAGCGACTCATTCCGCTACTGTCGATTGTGGATGGCTACCAACGCAGAACTATCGCCCAGCGTTTAGCCGAGGTGAAACCTTGGGACGCAGAAATTCGAGAAATCCTGCTGGAGTTGGTCGGAGACACCAGCCAATGGGTACGAGAAGAAGTTTTACGTCTGTTGCATCGCTGCAAGATTACGGTCGAGGAAAGCATCCCGCTAGAGAATCTTTTAACCCGTAAGGCGAGTGATTTACGGCGCGGGATTTTGGGCTTATTGCTCAATCAAGAGGATGAAATGGCGATCGCCGCAGCCCAACGCCTTCTGCAAGCGAAACAGGCTCCGCAACGACAGGCAGGGCTAGAGCTATTGCGCGAACTGGTCTTGGGCGATCGTTTGGTAGAACCCAGTCGAGCATTGGCGGTGGAATATCAAACCAATCGGGCTAAGCTGACCACCACAGAAACCCAGCTTTTAGGCAGCATTCTTGAACCAGAAGCCGAAGAACCCACCCTCACCAATGCTCTGGGATTGGTTGATCTAACTGAACTTACCCCATTGGTCGCGCCTCAACCTTCAGCCCCAGTCGAGTTTCAGACCGAAGCGTCTCAGGCTTGCCTATTAGCTTTAGATGAGTTGGCTCATGAGCATCGACAAACGCCCATCAAAATCAAAAATTGGCAAGGAGAGCAAGAAGAGCTTCTGGGTAACGTGGACTGGAATTTTCCACGCATTGACCCTAGATTATCCCGTGAAGAAAATTTAGCGCTACTGCCCTTGGCGGATGTTTGGGAGAACTGGTGGCAGAATCGGTCTGCCCCATTGCAAGATGAGGATGGGTTAGAACTATTCCGCGTCATTAGCCCCAGCTTTGAGCGATTTAATGAGGTTCGCAATGATGGAACAGCAGGCGCAACCCAGCAGCAGGCACTAAAGCAATTAACGTCTACCTTTCAATCCCTTGCCCGTGAGGCTTTGAGCCTATGCTACCCGCATCTTGTACAGGCTATTGCTGATTGGCTGTTGTACCTGCATCCACCTCAGTTAAGTATGGGCTTTGTACTGGATGCGATCGCCACGCTATTACACATCATCCCTGTCGAAGCGCTACAAACCAACCCCGCATGGCTCGATCTCAGCTATTGGGGCGTTCGGAGCACCATTGAGAACCTCTTAGGCGAATGGATTCAGCTCCTGCGACGTATTCAAAGATTGCAGCCCACAGAAGGGCAAAGTTATCAATTGAGATGGTGGCAATTGCTGCAATGGATTGATGTTTGGGTAGCATCCTATTGCCCAGTCACCACCCTGTGGGATGTCTACAGTGTCTATCTCACAGGGGAAGCAACAGAAGCCGATTTGATCTTTTTCTTATTGGGAGTTCAGAACTCTAACAAATTGACGACCTCTGACCAGACATCTATGTCCCTTGCAGAACTGAAGGCCAATCTGAGAACAGATTTTCGAGATTTATCGGATTTAACCCGTCGTAAACTTCAGCCAGAATACGCTCAGCATCTTGGTTTAGTTGCCTTAGCCGATCTCTGTCGGCAACGCATCTTAGCTGTCGAACTTCAGCGCGGTGATTTCCCCACCGCAGCCTCTCATGCTGCTCTTGCCCTGCGCTCCATTTCCGGTATCCCCATCGTGCTTCAGCTCATCCAAGCCTTGGGGCAAGAGAAATTAGCACGGGGTTATAACTACGGCAGTATCAGTAAAGCGGCAGTCTTTAGCCACCTCATGCGCGTGAGCTTCCCAGCCGCAGAAGATACCCCCGCAGAATTTAGCCAGCGCGTTGCTTCGGCTCAAATTTCTACCGAAAAACTGATTCAATTTGCCTTTTATGCGCCTCAATGGGTCAACTATGTCGAACATGCCCTAAGCTGGGCTGGCTTTGCAGATGCGGTGTGGTGGATCCATGCCCACACCAAAGACACCAGTTGGTCAGTCGATCAAGACGTGCGCGAAACCTGGGAAGCCCAAATTAGCGAACGTACCCCACTTTCTACCCGAAGCCTGATGGATGGCGCGGTAGACGTAGAGTGGTTTTTGCGAGTCTACAAGCGCCTCAAGCAAGAACGTTGGCTTCAGCTTTATGAAACCGCTCAGTACGCCTCCAGCGGCATTGGGCATCAGCGGGCCAAGCTGTTTGCCGATGCCATGCTGGGCAGAAGTGACAGCAAAGTGCTGCGCGATCGCATCACCGAAAAACGCCATCAAGATTCGGTGCGTGCCTTGGGTTTACTCCCCCTCCCCAAAGGCAAAAAACGCGACGCAGAGATTTTGAGTCGCTATCAGTTTCTTCAGGAATTTTTACGCACCAGTAAGAAGTTCGGCTCTCAACGTCAGGCCAGTGAAAAACTATGCGTTGAAATTGGGCTAGAAAACCTCGCTAGGACGGCTGGCTTTGTAGACCCACAGCGATTGCAGTGGGCAATGGAAGCAGCGGCGATCGCAGACCTATCCGGCAAAGCCCAAGTCGTCACTGTTGATGAAGTGAGCGTGAGCCTTTCTATCAATGCCCTAGGCGAACCCGAGATAGAAATTACCAAACAGGGCAAACCCTTAAAAGCTATCCCTGCCAAGCTTAAGAAAAACCTTGAAATTCAGGCCATTACAGCGCGAAAACAAGACATCACCCGCCAAGCCTCACGAATGCGGATTTCTCTAGAGCAAGCCATGTGTCGGGGCGATCGCTTTACCGCCGCAGAACTCATCCAGCTTACAAATCATGCTGTTTTAGCATCCATGCTCAATCAGATAATCCTCATCGGCGAATCAGAGATGGGGTATTTGGTAGAGCAAGGCACCGCGCTCTTACGGCATGACGGCAGCCGTCAGCCCATTCAGTCGAAAGAACTGCGGATTGCTCATCCCTCCGATTTGCTGGCAACAAACAAATGGCATCTGTGGCAGCAAGACTGTTTTGTTCAGTCTCGTACTCAGCCCTTTAAGCAAGTTTTTCGAGAGCTATACGTACTTACCGCAGCTGAACAAACCGAAAAAATTTCCCGACGGTATGAGGGGCATCAGGTCAACCCGCGTCAGGCACTGGCTCTTTTCGGCGCACGAGGCTGGATTACCGCCCCAGAAGAAGGCGTGCGCCGCACCTTTCACCAAGAAGGTTTAATTGCCGAAGTTGAGTTTTTGAATGGTTTTTATACCCCCCTAGAGGTCGAAGGGTTAACCCTTTCAGGCGTTCACTTTCATCGACGCGATGAGTGGGAATCGCTTCCCCTAGCTGAGATTCCGCCTGCTCTGTTGAGTGAGGTGATGCGTGATTTAGATCTGGTAGTCAGCGTGGCGCACCAAGGCGGCGTTGACCCTGAGGCAACCACTTCAACAGTAGAAATGCGAGCAAGTTTGGTCAGAGAAACCTGCCGACTTCTAAAGCTTATCAACGTCCAGATCCAGGGATCTCATGTGTTAATTGAAGGACATTTGGGCAGCTACTCTATTCATCTCGGCAGTGCGATGGTACATCGTCAACCCGGTGGGGCGCTCTGCATTATTCCGGTGCCATCGCAGCATCGCGGCAGAATTTTTCTACCGTTTGTAGATAATGACCCTAAAACGGCGGAAGTGGTGTCTAAGGTATTGTTGCTCTCAAAAGATAAAGAGATTAAAGATCCGACGATTTTGGAGCAAATTTTGTAACGGCCTCTGCATCAGCGAACGGCGATGCAGAATAAGCGTAAAGATAGCGTGAAATTCCGTTCCGCCTGCATGCAGTAGTTAGACATGTGCAGTAGAGCGAACTGAAACACTTTGCTTATTTTACCGTCAGCGCCATAATTCTCCTACTACTTTTTGTTGCAATTCTCCCCATAACCCCAGCTACAAAATCATACAGCTGTAGTCCAAAACCCACACTACTTAAACTCACAAGGCAAACCTAAAATAATATGAATAAAAAACTAGAATCGCTGGAGGTCTAACAACTAAAATAAGGTGTCGATGCACCAAAGATAAAACTTGAATATAGCATTCCTACAGCGGTCATCTTGATTACGTAGTTAGAAAACACCACTTACTGAACCACCAGTAACAAATTTAGTAAGTGCTCAACAGCAGATGAAACTACAAAACTATTATTAGCAGTGCCATGTAACGATAGTACAGAAATTCCATCCGAAACACGCAGAGCCTCAGAATAATAGCTACCATCTTGCCATAAGGTGAGGCGACCAATGTAGTTATTACCTTCAAGATCCAGCCATAGTGCAGTGTTGTTCGTAGGTGCGCAGTAAGTTACAGATGCCTCAATCTCGTGTTGGCTTAGTACCTTCGAGATTGGCGAGACAATCTTCTCCTCGAACATGCGAGAAAGAACCAAATGCTCTACTGAAGAATTTGCCATTGCAGTCTAATTATATTTAGTCGGAAATTATTACTCATCTGTAAGGTTTTAGCGGAGTGCTGTAGCGACTGTAAACAATTTGGAGCGCCTTCCAAGGTGCATACCAATACAGATCATAGATGACGATTGGGACAGACCCTGGCTCTTCTGAGTTATTAAACCGCACTAGGCCAATATTATTTAGCCCCACCACTTCTTTCCCCTCTTGGAGCCAGCGCCGCTGCCAGATCGCAGCCAAAAGCCTGCTCCGAAGACCATGGGAAGAACCCTGCGCTTGAATCACACGAGGAAGCCAAGCAGGAGGCTGACTCCAGCGCAAGCGTCTGACGGGCTGACGCGCTAACCATTCACTCCGATATCCCCAAGACTCTTTCCCCTCTAGGGGCTGAGATGAGGTTTGGGTTTTCAATAAATGTTTGCGCTTCGGATTTTGACCCATGAGTTGGCGGCACATTTTCCAGTAGAGCGATCGCCATACATTAGGTGTTACCTCAATTTCGTGATAGTCCGGTGGAGAACCCATCCAATAGCGACGACGCTCTGGGAAAAGCGATTTGATTTTCGTCTGTAAAATTTCGGTGATTGACTCTGAATTGCAAATTGCGCTGGCTGTAAGCTGCACTAAACATGCACTAGGCTGCGGTCGAAATTGCGGAAAACGGTCTGCTTCTTCAGCTAAATTATGCCAGTAGTCCACCCGAAGCGCTGCGCCATAGTGAATATCGCCAGACAGCAAAATCACCTGCTGCCGTTCGTTAAATAGCGTTTGCAAAAGCTGCCATCGCGAACTGCCTTCGAGATTCCAAGAATCTCCAATGTCCATATCAAAGGATTTTTTATGATGCTTGCCAAACGCCTGTAGCCGATCCAAAATCTCTAGCGTAAAAACATTGGTGGGTGCAATCACCAATGTCAAAGGCGTTGAAGAATGATCCTCCTGCCGAGCTGCTTTTAGCATGGGTAATAGCTGCTGCTGGTATGCGCCGGGACTCAAAAGCTGAGGGGGTTCATCTGGAGCGCTTTCAAGGGGATAGCCTCGCTGAGTGCGGGTATCTAGCACAATCACCTCATGGGACGGCGCGCTAACGCGATAGTGCCACTTCAAAGAATGCGGCGATCGCGCAAGCACAAGACAGCCTTCCTCTAGACGAAACTCCGGCAGATCCGTCAGGGCATTGATGGACGGCAGGCCAAGCACCTGATAGATCTGCCCTAGCGCCGTCACATTCGTCCCTTGCGCCTTACACCAGGCTTCAGTGGCGGCTAAAAGCCTAGCACCAGGCTGATCTAAAACAAATTGTTCTGGCGTATTGCCCCAAGCCTGAAACATAGCGTAGGCCAGTAAGGCATTGCGTACCACCTGCCGTCCCAGCGGTTTGCCGAGTACCCTCAGACACCACGCCTGATTAATATTCCAATCATCACTGACATCATGATCGTCAAAAATCATGTAGGTGGGCACATTCGCCAGCGCCCGACGCACCGCAGATTGAGACTGAGCCGTTGCCACCAAAGATTGAACAGATTGATTCCACTCTTTAGCGACTTTACCCGTGATGCCCACTTGCTCTGCCATCGGAAACTTTAGCCGCCAAAGACATTCTGACCAGCTAAACAAATAGCTGATGCAGTATTCACTAAACAATAAAAAGTGGCTATTGGTTTTCTGTTCGTCGCCTTGCTCACTGGCAGTTAGTCCCGCATACTGTTCGGCTAATTTCTGTCGATTTCCAGGCTGTAACTGCTCGGCTAACCCATCCACAGACTCAATCGCCAGCGGTTCTGACCAGCCAAAAAGGATGGGCGCTATCTGCTGAATGCCCCACAGCAGTGGATCTGCTACTTCGTCTCCATAAATTTGATCGCCTGTAAAAAACAGATAGTGAGGCCGATCCAGCGACTGGCTGGCCGTTTCTGCAATTATCTGATCGACAATCGGCAGGGCATCAATTCCTTTATCATGCACTTTGCGGCAGGAACCATGTAGAATCCGCAGACGATTTAAATCTAATGGGGGTAGCGAAAATGTGGGTAAGCCATGAGGACAATAACTGACCGAAATCTCTGAAAATTCAGCAGATCTCAACGCTTGCTGCAATGACAACACGGACGCTGAATTTAAACGAACGCCGTCGTCATCACGAGAATCATCAATGACGTTAGGCTTAAAGCTCAAATCATAGGCATATAGAACCTCTGGAATGAGCATCTTCGTTTCATTGACCTGAGCCGTGATCGCAACCACATGCAGGGCTTTGCCGAGCGCAATGGTTTGGGCAATTCCTGTGAGAATGGGCTGCGATCGCACTACAGCCCCGTCAGATGCCATGACCCGTAGGTAGACTTGGCAAGGGGACTGTAAGGCCAGCCAAACCGTCACCGAGTTAGGCTCAACCCGTCGTAATATTGGTCCTGCCAAAATCAAGGGGAGCTGGTCTAAATCGAGTTGGGATGCTGCTGTCTCGAGCATTGATTTGTTCTATCCAAGAACCACAAATCCACAGCAAGTTAGCCGATGGATTTTTAGGCGATCGCCGTCTCTTCCAACATCAGCTTTGAGCGCTTTAATGGCGTTGGAATCTCAATGGGATATTTACCTGTAAAGCAAGCTGAGCAGAAGCTCGTGGTGCTTTCATGGGTCGCCTCCAGCATCCCTTCCCAACTGAGGTAGCACAAAGAATCTACCCCAATCTGCTCGGCAATCTCCGCCACAGATTTAGTTGCAGCAATCAGGTGATCTTGGCTATCGGTATCAATGCCGTAGAAGCAAGGGTGCGTGACGGGGGGAGACGAAATTCGCATGTGGACTTCAGTGGCACCTGCATCTCGGAGCGCCTTCACAATTTTGCGGCTGGTGGTGCCCCGCACAATGGAGTCATCGACTAGAATGACCCGCTTACCTTCGAGTACATCCCGTAAAGGGTTTAGCTTCATGCGAATGCCCATCTCCCGCATTTTCTGGGTGGGCTGAATAAACGTGCGTCCCACATAGCGGTTCTTGATCAGCCCTTCAACATAGGGAATGCCAGATTTTTGAGAAAACCCGATCGCCGCAGGAATGCCAGAATCTGGCACCGCAATCACAATATCTGCATCCACAGGGGATTCTTTCGCCAAATAGTGACCAATGCGGGTGCGGTAGCTGTAGAGGCTTTCGCCATGCATTTGGCTATCGGGACGCGCAAAGTAAATCATTTCAAAAATGCAGAGCTTACGCTCTGGCTGGGTTGACCAGTGGAAAGAGGCTAACCCTTTCTCAGTAATCCATACCAGTTCTCCTGGTTCTACATCGCGCAAAAATTCAGCGCCAATAATGTCGAGTCCACAGCTTTCAGAAGAAAGTACGTAATGCAGCGGTCCATCATCTTCAGGATCTTCTTTGGGCAGTATGCCAATCACCAACGGACGAATCCCATGGGGATCACGAATACCCATAATGCCTTCGGGGGTGCCGACCACGAGGCTAAATGCGCCTTCACACATTTGACAGGCTGTAATTGCGCCTTCTAGCCAGTCTTTGCCAAGCTGAACCTCATGGGCGATCGCACAGGCAATGCCTTCAGAATCGGTTGTACTCGCAAGCTCCCAGTTGTCAGCTAAAAGCTGATTGCGTAAATCAACGGTGTTGACCAAGTTGCCGTTATGGGCAAGCACTAAAGGCCCTAGGCGCGTTTTAACTAAAACAGGCTGGGCATTAACCACACGGCTAGAGCCTGTAGTGGAGTAGCGCGTGTGACCCACAGAAATAGAGCCAGGAAGGGTGCCCAGAACATCCTCATCAAACACTTGGGTGACTAACCCCATGTCTTTATGAAGGTGTACCTTATGACCTTCAAAGGTGGCAATTCCGGCAGATTCCTGACCGCGATGCTGAAGGGCAAAAAGACCAAAATAGGTGAGTTTGGAAGCCTCTACTCCTGGGGCATAGATCCCAAATACGCCGCAGGCTTCTTCTGGTTTATCAGGTTTGTCGGGCGCGTCCAGTACCGGATCGGCTTCTTCATCTGGGTGGGAGAAAAACTCTAGTCCGTCCGAAGACGCAGAAGAAAAAGCGGCCATACGAGGAAGGACTCCTGATCGGAAAAATTGAGCCAGATTTATGATTGAAGCATGCCCAAGGCGATTTAGTCAGCCGTTAAGCAAGTCTCGATGGCCGTAAGCCAAGGGGAAGCGATCTCTTCCATACTAGCCGAGATTAATGTCAGGTTATCTGCGGTTTTGACTTCAAAGCGATCGCCTTCCGCCCCTACGGATCCCAACATTTGCCAAGTATTCCCTAAATTTTGCTGAAGATAAGCTTCCCAGTCGGTTTGATGAGCAGGATCGACAGACACCACAATGCGGGCACCTCCTTCGGCAAACAGCAGCTCATCCCAGCGCAACGTTCCAACCTGAGCAGGTACGGTAATTTGCGCCCCGCGCTGACCGGAAATACAGGCTTCGGCGAGGGCAACTGCCACCCCACCTTCGGCACTGTCATGGGCAGAACGCACCCATCCTTGCCGAATGCCGTGACGACAGGCTGCTTGAACAGAGGTTTCTAGGTCAAAATCTACACGGGGTGGACGACCTGCGACGGTTTTATGAACCGCTGCCAAATATTCTGAAGCGCCCAGCGTGACCAAGGGCGATGGGGTGCCCAAAGGAATGCCGAGAAGATAAATGCGATCGCCCTCATGCTGCCAGCCCTGCCCACAAATTTGGGTCAGGTCAGGGATTAGCCCCACCATGCCCACAACAGGCGTGGGATAAATGGGCTGAGGGTTTCCTTCGCTATCGAGCGTTTCGTTGTAAAGCGAGACGTTGCCGCCCGTGACGGGGGTTTTCATCGCGCGGCAGGCATCTGCCAGCCCTCGACAGGCTTCGGCAAGCTGCCAGTAGCCAATGGGCTTTTCTGGGCTGCCAAAGTTGAGATTATCGGTAACGGCGATCGGTTCTGCACCCACACAGCTTAGGTTACGCGCGGCTTCAGCCACCGTTGCCTTAGCCCCTTCGTAGGGGTCTAGATACACATAGCGAGAATTACAGTCTACGGTTGCCGCCACGCCGCGCGTCGCCTGGTGTGCAGGCAAAGGCGGGTCTACAGGCCGCAGACGCACAACAGCCGCATCTGCCCCGCCAGGGAGCATGACCGTATTGTTTTGCACCTGGTGGTCATACTGACGGTAGACCCAGCGTTTAGAGGCGATGGTTGGGGTTGCCAGTAGGTCGGTTAATACCTGAGTCCAAGCTTTAGCGCCGTCGGGCAGGTCTAGACCTGTGGGGGTGGAAGGGGGGAGGCGATCGCCATTCCACTCCCAAGCCGCTAGCGCATAGGCAGGTGGTTCTGCCAATACCTCTCGCTCATAGATTGGCGTATTGTCGGAAAGCGCCGTGGCTAAAATCTCGGCGGCAATCTCGCCCTTAAAGCGAATCCGTACAATGGGGTCTTCTGTTACTTCACCCGCCACTACCGCCTGAAGCCCCCAGCGATGGAAGATATCCATCAGCTCTTGCTCACGCCCCTTGTGCGCCACAAACAGCATCCGCTCCTGAGACTCGGAGAGCATGTACTCGTAGGGCACCATGCCAGACTCACGCACCGGAATTTTGTCGAGGTCAAAGTCTACCCCAACGCCACCCTTTGCCGACATTTCGGCTGTAGAGCAGGTAATCCCCGCTGCGCCCATATCCTGCGCTGCCACCACTGCCCCAGTTTTGAAGGCTTCTAAACAGGCTTCAATGAGAGATTTTTCTAAAAATGGGTCGCCCACCTGTACCGCAGGGCGATCGGCTTCTGACTTATCGCTGAGTTCTGCACTGGCAAAGCTTGCTCCGCCCATGCCGTCTCGCCCTGTGGTAGAACCCACATACAGCACTGGGTTGCCAATCCCCGCTGCCCCTGACTTAACAATTTCGGGCGTTTCCATTAGCCCCAAGGCCATCACATTCACCAGCGGGTTGCCAGAGTAGGCGGGGTCAAAATACACCTCTCCGCCCACGGTTGGTACACCTACGCAGTTTCCATAGTGAGAAATCCCAGAGACAACCCCTGTAAATAAGCGGCGTGTACGCGCATCGGCAAGATCGCCAAAGCGCAGCGAATTGAGGAGGGCGATCGGTCGTGCGCCCATCGTAAAAATATCGCGGAGGATGCCGCCTACGCCTGTAGCTGCACCCTGAAATGGCTCTACTGCCGAAGGGTGATTGTGAGACTCAATCTTAAAAGCAAGCTGAAGCCCATCGCCCAGATCTACTACCCCTGCATTTTCTCCAGGGCCAACTAAGACGCGATCGCCTGTAGTAGGGAACTGCTTCAGCAGCGGGCGAGAATTTTTATAGCAGCAGTGTTCTGACCACATTACCCCAAACATACCTAGCTCGGCTCGGTTAGGGTGACGACCTAGGCGTTTAACAATGTCTTCGTACTCTTCGGGCTTTAGCCCTTCTGAGGCAATTTCTTCGGGTGTAAATGGGGCGGTAGTCAACATGCAGCCTTTCCAATAGCACAGGCACCTATTGTACAAGCTGAACTCTGTCTCGAATCTCTGCTTTTGCTGGCGCAACGGCTAAGGATCATGGATTTAATAACGTCCAAGTTAAGACCCTCACCCCCAACCCCTCTCCCAGAACGGGAGAGGGGAGTAAGAATCTTGTTCCCCTTCTCCCGCTCTGGGAGAAGGGGCTAGGCGTTGCCCTGAGCCTGTCGAAGGGGGATGAGGGAGTGCAAGGTATCAAGTCTCTCACCAATTCTCTAAGTTATTTAATTTACAATCCTGAAGGAATCAATTGGCCCACAATCTGGAGCAGAAATAGCGCCAACATGGGGGACAGGTCAAACCCACCCAATGGCGGTAATAAAGACCGAAATAAGTTGAGGTATGGATCCGTTAGTTGACTCAGCACTGCAAAGGGAGGGCTGCTCCAGTTCACCGTGGGAAACCAGGTGAGCAAAATTCTGATAATGACAATGACCGTGTAGATCGCAATAAATTGCTTTAGCCCACCGCCCAAAACCGATAAAACGTCAGCTGAACCCATGATTCTCCTGCATCATCAAACGCTATCTATTTAGTCTAGTCGATTAAAAAGCGCTGTTTTAAGCAACCAGGGCTAAAAATCTTCTGGTGTGCCGCTGCCGTTGACCTTACTTAACTGCTGACGGGCTACGTCAATGGCATCATTAAGCTGAGAAATTTTATCCTCTAGCCCTTGACGAGCTTCTTCTACGGTCGGCTCTTCGGTGGCGTTGAGAACCCGTTGCCGGATGCGCTTAAACTGCTCTTTGGCAATGCTGGCTGGGCTGCTTTCTGAGAGCGAATCGGCCTCATCGTCTGATTCGATCAGCTTAGTGGCGAGCCAAGTCCCCACGAGGCCACCCACAACCGATCCAAAAATGGTTCCTGCGAGAAAGCCGCCCGCAAAGCGATCGCCATCTTGATTACTCATGAGCCAACTTTAAGATCTTCACTACTCTTTAGCTTACTGCCTGAACTGAACACTCAGTTCTCGTTCTAGAAAATAAAAAGTAGACCTATTCAAAGTAGCGTCGAAACGTCTCAATCGCTTGACAGATGTCAGCACCTCATAAGACACTGCTCAACTTAACCGTCGCCGAAGGACATTGGCATGGGGGCACTCAAAGGTCGCGATCTACTCAGCCTTGCGGATTTATCAACGGAAGAAGTTTTATTTCTGCTCGATTTTGCCGCGCAACTTAAGTCTGGCAGCGTGCAGCCTAGATGTCCAAAAGTTTTGGGGCTGCTGTTTTCTAAAGCCTCAACCCGTACCCGCGTTAGCTTTTCAGTCGCAATGGGGCACATGGGAGGGCAGGTCTTAGACCTCAACTCTAACCTCACTCAAATGGGTCGCGGGGAACCCGTCGAAGATACTGCCAGAGTGCTAGATCGCTATCTGGATGTTGTGGCTATCCGCACCTTTGAGCAAGCTGAAGTAGAAACCTTTGCGCACCACGCCAAAATTCCGGTCATTAATGCGCTGACCGATCTAGAGCATCCCTGCCAGATTTTGGCTGACCTCCAGACGGTCTTTGAGGCGTTTAGCACGTTTGATGGACTTACCATGACTTATCTCGGCGATGGCAATAACATCGCCCATTCTCTGCTGTTGGGCTGTGCGTTGGTGGGGCTTAATGTTCGAGTAGCAACGCCCCAGGCTTTCCAGCCGCTGCCAGAGATTGTGGCAAAGGCTAAAGAGATTGCAGGCGATCGCAGCTCCATCACTATCACCACCGACCCAGAACAAGCCGCCAAGGGTGCCCATATTCTGTACACCGACGTATGGGCCAGCATGGGGCAAGAGGACAAGGCAGATGATCGGGTGCCGATTTTTATGCCCTATCAAATCAATGCACCACTCATGGCCTTAGCAGATCCTGCGGCGATCGTACTGCACTGCTTGCCTGCCTACCGAGAGAAAGAAATTTCCCATGGGGTGATGGAAAGTTCTGCATCTCGAATTTGGGATCAGGCCGAAAATCGACTGCATACCCAAAAGGCTCTACTCGCCTCTGTGTTAGGCGCAGAAATTTAGTGTTCCAAAGATAGTTTTTTCGTCATAAACTCAGTGACAGCATCGGCAGGTAGAGGACGGCTAAAGAAATAGCCCTGCATACTATCACATTGAATAGAACGCAAAAACTCTACCTGTTCCGCTTCTTCTACCCCTTCCGCTACAACCTGAAGGTTTAGCGTATGCCCCAACGTCACAATTGCTTTTACAATTTCTGCCTTACTAGAATTGCTGAGCGCATCACAAATAAAAGACCGATCAACTTTTAAAACGTGAAAGGGAAACCCAATCAAAGAACTTAAAGATGAATAGCCAGTCCCAAAATCATCCATAGAGACAGAAATGCCCATATTTCTGAGCTTGTTCAGGACATCAATGGTCAGTTTAGTGTCTTTAATCGCAATACTTTCCGTAATTTCTAGCTCTAGATACTGTGGATCTAGACCTGTTTCTTGCAGTATCTTCTTAACAATAAATACTAAATTTTGCTGCTGAAACTGTCTTGCCGACAGATTGACTGCCATTCGCAGAGGAGGGAGACCCATCTGCTGCCAATCTTTATTTTGAGCGCAGGCCGTGTGGATCACCCATTCTCCAATTGCACAAATCAATCCCGTTTCTTCTGCCAGAGGAATAAAATTATTGGGGGGCACTAAGCCTAATATGGGATGATTCCAGCGCACCAGGGCTTCTACTGCCACAATTTGACCTGTCTTTAGATCGACCTGAGGCTGATAATGCAGCAAAAATTCACGACGATCAAGTGCTTTATGAAGATTATTTTCTAGGGTAAGCTGCTCTAATGCTTTTGTATTGATGGCTGGGCTGTACACCTGAAAGTTATTTTTTCCCTGCTGCTTAACGCGATACATGGCTGCATCCGCATTTTTTAGAAGCGTTTCAGCATCTTCGCCATCGTAGGGTGCTAGGGCAATACCAAGGCTAGCCTTAACATGAAATTCTTTCCCTTCCAAAAGAAATGGATCGTTGAAAATATTGAGAATACGCTGAGCAATTTTAATCGCTTCTTCTGAACAAGAAAGCTTAGGAAAAAGGAGCGTAAACTCATCTCCTCCCCATCGTGCAATGGTATCACCGTCTCTCAGGCATGTTTTTAAGCGCTGAGCTGCAATCTGTAGCAGATGATCTCCCGTAACGTGACCGAGGGTATCGTTAATGGTTTTAAAACGGTCTAGATCTAGAAAAATAACGGCTAGCAGTTCCCCATATTGCTGCGCACTCGCCAATGCTAAAGAAAGGTGATCGTTAAACAGAAGGCGATTGGGTAGCCCCGTCAAAGCATCATGAGACGCCTGGTGCCGCACAATATTTTCGACCCGACGCTGCATCACTGCCATATAGATGTGGGTACCTAATGCCTGCGCCAGACTCACTTCGTTGGAGGTCCACTTCTCGGCCTGGGCTTTTTTAATTTCACACCACGCTTCAAAAGATTCGCGGGGGCGAATGTTGCGCTCATCAGCGTTACTTTTGCCAGCCCATAGCGTTTCGGTTTCAATTTCATCTCTAAAAATGCTGAGAAACCCGATGCAC
>JAGVDA010000165.1 GCA_020058975.1 Thermosynechococcus sp. WC_1
CACCAGCTCGGCGTAAAACTTAGCGTAGCGATCAGGGTCGGCAGAGAGATGGCTGTAGTAGGTTTCAATGACGTGATCGAGCAGTTTGCCAATCAGGTCAGGACGCTGGAGAGCATGAAGCCGCTCAAAGGTACCAAACCGAATGTGAGAGCGACTAAAGCGCACCATTGTTGAAGATCGCGTCGGAGAGGGTTCATCACCGCGCCAAAGGTCTTCGCCCGTTTCAATGAGGCTTAGGCATCGAGAAGTGCGCACGCCAGAGTGATGTAGCGCCTCAGACGCAATCACCTCCCGTACCCCGCCCTTTAGGGTCAGCCGTCCATCCCCGCCGCGCGAGTAGGGCGTAGTGCCAGACCCTTTGGTGCCAAAGTCATAAAGTTCACCGTCTAGGCCGCGCACCTGACCGTATAAAAAACCGCGTCCGTCGCCCAGCCTAGGGTTGTACTCCCCAAACTGGTAGCCGTGATACCGCATTGCCAGCAGCGGACTGCGACCCCGAAATTGTCCAAAAGCTTCAATGAAATCTTGGTCAGAAACTTGAGCGGGTTCTAGGCCAATTTTTAGCAACACATCTTCATTGCGAAACCGCAGAATATTCTGCGGAAATTCAGCCCCAACCACTGCATCGGCGTAGTCATCCCCTAAGGATTCAAAGGCAGGTTCATACTTGATAGACCAGAGTGAGCCAGTTTGAGAATTCGGTTGGGCGGTAGATGACATTAGCAGGGTAAGTTGCAGAGGTTACGCTATCTACCCTACAAGATCTAATGCTCCTTAGACACGGAGTCTTTTGTTCTCAGACATCAGTCTTTGTGGCACTTCAGATTTGAATGAGCGAGTCGATTTTTCTATTGTTGGCACCTTCAAACGCCGCCCACATCATCTGTTTTATCCAAAATGCTCAGTACCGCCTTCGGCAAAAGCTTATCCTTAAACCAGACAAGTGGGGCAGGCGTATCTCTAAAATCAACCCCCGCCTTTTCAAGATTCAGTCGCTCTGAGATCGCTAAAATCAAATCGCTACGCCCAGCCTGACGTACCTGAGAGAACTTTTTCTTCAGGTACTCCGGTCGCCAGTAGCCCACAATCTCTAGCAGCGCCGTTCGCCCATCAGGATGCACCAGACGAAAATCTGGAATCATGACGCTTCCAGGAATTGGAATTAAATCTACCTCTCGCTCGAGCCGCCACTCTGTCTTCGTCTTTGCCCATCGCTCGGCAAAACCTGCCTCAATGAGGCTATCAAACGCTTTGCCTGGTGGGTAGTGGCTCACCAATCCGCAATCGGCATCTAGGGTAAAACGGCGCAGATTGGTCGTGCCTGTGTAGCTATCCTCCACCTTTAGCGTTGCGGTCAAACTCCACTTGGTGACGTGCAGCAGCGCAGGCAAAAGCTTCGCCAAGGCAAGTCCATAGCGGGTACTCGTCTGAAACAGACTGGCGGGGCCATCAATGGTGAGGGTAAACCCATGTTCGGCGTCGCCCTCGATGTAGGTCATGAGGCCAAAGAGCTTCAAATACCGAAACAGCAGTTTGTATTCCCCAGGATCGTTACGGTGGGCGTTGATGACAATATCGCTGGCACGATAAAACACGCCCTGGACTTGGGATAAGTTATAGCGGTGCAGTAATGCTTCAGGAGTTGGCTCTTCAAACTGAGTCAGAATTTGATTTTCGTTGAGGTCAGCGTATAGCCCTTGGGTCAACTGTATGGGCAGAATCTCTTGCCCCAATTCTTGGGTGAGCTGTTGCGCTAAAATCTGTAGCGTTTGGGCTGCTCGCAAGGTTGTAGGAGCTTGCAGGGCAGCTAGGCTAAACGCCCTCTGGCGAAGCAACTGCGGATCTAAGGGGCTGCGGGTTTCAAAGGTACTGTAGTTTTGAGCCAGTAGGTGAGCTAAACCACGCTTGGTTCGGTAGTCGGTGTCTTCGCCCTCTAGTTCCAATAGCTGACGGTTTACTTCGCCCCGTGTAGTGCCCTGGGCAGTGCGAAAAAGCGTGATGAGTTCTGTGGCGATCTCTCCATACCCTTTCTCCAGCGGCAGTCGTTTAGGAGTCAGCGTTTCGCCACTGTAGCGATGCATCAGAAGGTCGCTTGGCAGCATAATTAAGCGCTGACCTGCTGCCGCACCCATTGCCGGAAGTTGATTTCTGCGGCAACTTCATCGAGTAACGCCGCTTCAAGAAATTGGTATAGATCCGTTTTTTCAATGCTGGGGAAGGTGGGAGGGCGATCGCACTCCACATACGCCCCGTCCACTAACTGCAAAATTTGCCACACGCGACCGTTAAAGCGCCAAAACTCTTGCACACCCATGCTGGCGTAGAGCGTATTTTTATTGAGGTCTGTGTTGGTAATATCTACCTCTACAACCAAATCGGGGGCAGGATCGACGTTTAGGTTCACTTCGTGACTGGCGACTAAAGCGTAGTTTTGGATGTAATACCCATTGTCTGGCTCAGCACTTTTGAGTAAATCTTCGCGGTCTAACGTGGTCGATCCCATTGTCTTGACCTTCATACCCAGTTCCATGACAAGGATCAAGATAAACCGCTCAATGAGCCTTGCAGAGCGTTCGTGTCCTTCTAAGGGCATGGTGATTTCCAGCACTCCATTGTCGTAGGTGAAGCGGGCGCGGGTGCGCTCTGTGAGCAAACTTTGAATTTGCTTAAAGGCGTGCCAATCTAGATTGCGAAAGGTTAGACGCTTTTCACCGACGAGTTTGGGAGGGGACTCTATCAACATCTCAATCACCGCAATGACAGGGGATATTTACTGTGTAGGCTTAACTATAAGGATATCGTGATTGAGTAAACTCTCTTTTGCCGAGCAATATGCTTCTAAATTTACCGCTGATGTCCCTTGGCATCGGCTTAATGACTTTGCACTGTATCATCGGCGTTATAGCGGCAATCGTCGCTCATCAGCGTGGCTTAAGTTTTCGTCGCTGGATTTGGATTGGCTTGCTAGGCGGTACTATTGCCTTCATTGCAGCCCTGCGAACTTCGCCATCCAAACCTTGACCCTTTGGGATTGAACCCTACGCTTGCACGGCGTAGCCCAAAATCAGCAAATCTTTTTGCGCCCCATCCAGTACAGCAACCCCTGGTAAGCCGCCCCAACACTCAAAACCTTGCTTCTCAAAAAGCGCAAGGCTAGGGGTGTTATGCCCAAAAATAAAGGCCAGCAATCGGTTTACCTTGAGGCGCGGAGCATGGGCGATCGCCTCCCTCAATAAATACGTCCCCAACCCAGATCGACGCACAGATTCCTCTACATACAGGCTTAACTCTACTGTGTGGCAATAGGCCGGACGACCATAAAAACTTGAGAAACTGAGCCAAGCTACCACCTGGGCATTGGCTTCAAGCACCCACAACGGACGAGATTCGGGTAGATGTTCGTGAAACCACTGGATTCGACTTTCGACGGTAACTGGCTCTAGGTCTGCTGTCACCTGCCGTGAGGGAATCGTCGCATTATAAATTTCAACAATGCGGGGTAGGTCGGCAAAAGTGGCTAAACGGTGCGATTGTCCCGATAAAACGCTGTGCATAACCGCTTGCAACCTTCTCAAGTATTAGGTTTCTTACCGATTATAAAAGCACTTTATGTGTTGAGATAAGGCGATACTTACAAGTTAAAAAAGGTCGATGCCCTCGATCGTGCCGTGGTGATGGGCATGGGCGGCTTCTCCGCAGGTGCGTGGGGTGGGAAACACCTTGCCAGGGTTGGCGAGTTCTTTGGGGTTAAAGGCGGCGCGTACCCACTGCATGGTCTCTAAATCTGTCGCAGAAAACATATCCGGCATATAGCAGCGCTTATCGGCTCCAATGCCGTGTTCGCCAGAAATGCTGCCCCCTGCTCTGACGCACAGCCTCAAGATTTCGCCGCCCAGTTCTTCTACCTTTTCAAAAGCACCGGGTACCGATTCATCGTACAAAATCAGCGGGTGTAGGTTGCCATCGCCCGCATGAAACACATTTGCAATGGCGTAACCAAACTTTTTGCTTAACGCCTCAATATCCTGAAGTACAGATACCAACTTTGTGCGCGGAATCACGCCATCCTGTACAAAGTAGTTGGGGCTGAGCTTTCCGGCAGCGGCAAAGGCGGCTTTGCGGCCTTTCCAGAACTTGAGTCGCTCCTCAGCATCTTTTGCAGCAGTGACGGCACGGGCACCGTTGTTGAGGCAGATGGCCTGGACGCGATCGCTACAGGCCGATACTTCCACGCCCAATCCATCTAGCTCAATCAGCAAGATTGCTTCTGCGTCTCTGGGGTAGCAGTTCGTTGCCACCACGTCTTCTACAGCGTTGATGCTGAGCTTGTCCATAATTTCCATGCCTGCGGGGATAATGCCTGCGGCAATAATGTCGGCAACTGTGGTTCCTGCTGCTTCTACGCTGGTAAAGTCTGCTAGCAGCACCTCTACCACTTCGGGGGTTTTTGTAATGTTGAGGGTGATTTCTGTGGCAATACCGAGGGTGCCTTCTGAGCCAACAAATAGCCCCGTCAAGTCATAGCCAGGGGTTTCGGCAATTTTGCTGCCCACCTCAATCAGTTCGCCATCGGGAAGCACCATCTTCATGCCCAAGACGTGATTCGTAGTCACGCCATATTTCAGGCAGTGTACCCCGCCAGAATTTTCGGCAATGTTGCCGCCAATGGAGCAAATAATTTGGCTAGAAGGGTCAGGGGCGTAATAAAAGCCTTCGCCACTCACAGCCTGCGTGACCCACGCATTAATGACTCCAGGCTGCACGACAACGCGCTGGTTCTCAAAATCTACGTCTAAAATGCGGTTCATTCGGGCGGTCACAATCAGCAAACAGTCTTCTGTGGGCATGGCACCGCCCGACAGCCCTGTGCCCGATCCTCGCGCGACAAAGGGAATATTGTGGCGATCGCAGAGTTTCACAATCTCAACGACCTGCTCGGTGGTTTGGGGCAGCACCACCAGCCCAGGCAATTCTCGATAGCTGGCTAACCCATCGCATTCGTAAACCGAGCGCTCTTCACGGCTGCTGATAATACCGTTACGACCCACAATGGTCTCTAGCTGCTGGATAATGGGCTGCCAGTGCCGAGTTGGTGCGGTTGCAATCATAGAAACCTATGCAGTATTTCTCTATTAGTATAAGGGGCAAGGGATTGCAGGATTTTGAGCGGATGGCGGCGATCGCACTCATTAACCCATCTATTAACCCATGAAGCAGCAACGCTTACTTCAAAAACTACAGCGTGGATTATTTCTGCTGGGGATTGGGCTAGTGCTAGCGCTACTCTTTCGCTGGTGCCAAGCGCCCAGTCTCAATGCTGAGCGATCGCAGCCGCTCCCTCAACACCCCTTTATTCAGGTTTACACCAACCACAACCCTCTCAACCGCTACCAGGAGCCTTACCGGAACCAGATCCGATTGGGCGACAATTTAGAGCAGATCATCGTCGATCAGATTGGGCAGGCGCGCACGAGTGTGGATGTGGCAGTGCAAGAACTGCGATCACCGCTGATTGCAAAGGCATTGGGAGATCGCGCTGCGGCTGGAGTCCGCGTTCGTCTTGTGCTTGAAAATACCTATAGCCGTCCGTTAAGCAGCATCCCTGCCGCTGAGGTACAGCAAATGGACGCGCACCAGCAAGAACGCTACCGCCAAAATATCCGGCTCATTGATCGCGACGGCAATGGGCAGCTTAGCGCCAGTGAAATCGACAGCTATGATGCGCTGGTAGTTATTGCCAAATCTGGTATTCCGTGGCTTGACGATACTGCCGATGGCTCCGCAGGGAGTGGGCTAATGCACCATAAGTTTGTAGTGATAGACGGTCAGCAGGTGATTGTCACCTCTGCCAATTTCACCATGTCTGACATGCATGGCGACTTTGCGCCTCAACAGAGTTTGGGTAATGCAAATTCCTTGGTGCAGATTCAGAGTGGGGCGATCGCCAAGCTCTTCACCGAAGAATTCAACCTTCTCTGGGGTGATGGCCCTGGCGCAAAAGCAGACAGCCTGTTTGGGGTCAAGAAGCCCTTCCGCCCTGTCCAGGCGATTCGCGTCGGCGATGCCGTGGTGCAGGTTAAGTTTTCGCCAACTCCCGCAGAAGTTCCTTGGGAATTTAGCTCTAATGGCTTAATCGGTAAAACCCTAGCGCAGGGGCATAAAAAGATTGACCTAGCGCTGTTTGTCTTTTCATCTCAGCAAATTGCCAATCAGCTCGAAACTGCCGTTCAGAAAGGCGCTGCGGTGCGTGTGCTAATTGAGCCATCCTTTGTGTTTCAGTACTACAGCGAAGCGCTTGATTTATTAGGGGCGGCACTTCCTACCCGTACTCGAAACGCAACTGATTCTTCAGAAGCACAACAGGACGACAATTCTGACCAAAACAGTATTCCTAAACCCTGCCGAACTGAGCTTAATAATCGTCCTTGGTCACATCCTATTCAAGCTGTAGGTATTCCTAAACTACCCCCTGGCGATCTCCTTCACCATAAGTATGGGGTGGTGGATGAAACGACCGTCATCATGGGTTCCCATAATTGGACAGAGGCCGCCGATCGCAATAACGATGAAACCCTTCTGGTGATTGAAAGCGCAACCGTTGCCGCCCACTACGAACGCGAGTATGACAGGCTCTGGGCGAATAGCCGATTGGGTCTGCCTGAGAAGGTTCGCTCCGCTTGGCAGGCGATGGAGCAAACCTGCGGGATAGCTTCAGCCTCTCAATCGCAGACCCAAGGCGCAAGCACTCAGAAAATCAACCTCAATACGGCCTCTCGTCAAGAACTTGAAAGCCTTCCTGGGGTTGGGGCTAAGCTGGCTCAACGGATCATAGATGCGCGATCGCAGCAGCCGTTTAGCGCACTCGAAGATCTAAAGCGTGTGCCAGGAGTTAAGGCGAAGGTTTTACAAAAGATTGGCGATCGCGTGACTTGGTAAAAGCTTAAATTCTGCTGATAAGGTGCTATAGTAGAATTCGTGAAATTCCTGCGGACATGGCGGAATTGGTAGACGCGCTAGATTTAGGTTCTAGTTTCTCACGAAGTGAAGGTTCAAGTCCTTTTGTCCGCATTCGTTCTAATAAGCCTTGTTTGCTTAAGCCAGCGTTCTGAATTGGCCGAGACTTGTGAGCTAGGATAACTCAAGATTATGACATGACAACAACTCTAAAGTTAGAGTTGCTGTCATATTATGCTGTAGGGTAATACTGGATGAAATTTTGTTGTATAAACCCTATTTTGGTGGTTTTTTCGACCCATCCCACTGAAATTGCAGTATGACTGTTCCAACCTACGACAAGTTTATTGAGCCAATTCTTCGATTTTTGGCTACTCGACCGAGTGGCGCTCTGGCTCGTGAAGCTCATGAAGCTGCCGCACAAGCACTGGGCGTAACTGATATTGATCGGCAGGAACTGCTTCCAAGCGGTGTACAACTGGTGTACAAAAACCGTGCAGGCTGGGCGCATGACCGCCTAAAACGTGCGGGTCTTTCAAGCAGTCCTCGTCGGGGATTTTGGCAGCTTACTGAAGATGGACTTGTATTTTTAGCAAAATACCCGACTTCACTATCGCCAAAAATTATTGAGCATTTGGCTATGGGCTTTAAAGAGGTGCGGCTGAAACCTACTGGTAACGGTGAATTGCTTACCTCTCAATCACTAATTAAGCCGCCTGGTGACGATTCAGCCATTGCAAGTCCTGATGACCGACTAGGTGAAGCTCTTTCGGAACTGCGAAGCTCAGTTGCCCTAGAGCTTCTTGAATCCCTTTCTACAGTTTCTCCATCTTTCTTCGAGACGATTGTGCTTGATCTGCTACACCGCATGGGCTACGGAGCCAGCCGTGCCGATCTTCAACGTGTCGGTGGATCCGGAGACGGTGGAATCGACGGCGTTATCTCCTTAGACAAGCTCGGACTTGAAAAAGTCTATGTCCAAGCCAAGCGGTGGCAAGGAACAGTAGGCCGTCCTGAAGTTCAGGCTTTCTATGGTGCATTAGCCGGTCAGCGAGCAAACAAAGGTGTATTCATCACCACTTCAGGCTATACGGCACAGGCCATCGGATTTGCAAAATCAGTCGAACGTGTTGTTTTAGTAGATGGATCACGCTTAGTCGAACTCATGATTGATCATGAAGTTGGAGTATCCGCGCGTACAGTCAAGATCCCGAAGATCGATAGTGATTACTTCGACGAAGAATCAACTTAATCTCACCGTTAACTAGACCTGAAACGGCAAGCCAAAAAGTACAATGTGGTTATGGCGTTTTCCGTTGTGTAAATGGCGGCGCAGCGGGAAGTTAACACAAACGGATGGCGAAATATGACAACTACACCCATTAAACCAAGCAATCATCAGAAATCTTTGCTAAAGCCGCTTACGGCAGAGCAAAAGGATAGGGCGATCGCAATGCTGAATGAATGGATGCACAATGAGTCTGGATACGATGAGGCTGCATGGCCTGAATTAAAAGAAGCGCTCAACCGAGAGCGAGACGCAGTCGGAGCGAGGCGATTATTCGATGAGTAGAGTGATACTGCTGGATGCTGGTCCTCTAGGAATGGTCACTCATCCTCGGAAGAATCCACAGATTAAAGCATGGCTTGATGATCTAATTCGCTCTGATTTCTCAATCATTATTCCTGAAATTTCAGATTATGAAGTGAGACGCGAATTGATCCGCTCTGGTAGGGTGCAGGGCATTAACCGTCTTGATATGCTGCAAGCCATCACTGGCTATGCACCGATTACAACTCAAATCATGCTGCAAGCTGCTCAATTGTGGGCAAACGTACGCAACCAGGGACAACCCACAGCAGGCAATACAGCCCTAGATGCGGATGTTATCCTGGCAGCCACGGCACTGACTATTTCTGCACAAGGTAACAGCACTGTGATCGCTACCAACAATGTCAAACATATTAGCCGATTTACTATAGCTAAGAACTGGCAAGATATTTCACCTAAATTAATGTAGAAAACCTTGATAATAGGTTTAAAGAATGACCCAAATGCTATCCACTCTTTATGAGTCAGATTTTCCGCAGTGGTTAGACCAAACCATTGAACTTCTCAAAGAGAAGAAATTTTCTGAGCTTGACCTTGGCAACTTAATTGAGGAGATTGAGTCATTGGGCAAATCTCAGCGCAGTGCGATCGCCTCATACCTAACGGTGCTACTGACTCATCTCTTGAAGTGGAAATATCAATCTAGCGAACGGCAATATACCGCAGAGGGAACCCCAAAGGGCAGTTGGGCTGGCTCTATTCGGTACTCACGCATTGAAATTGCTCAGTTGCTCAAAGACAATCCTAGCCTCAAGCAATATTTGCCAACTGCCCTAGAAGACTGCTACCGCAAGTCGGTCATTGTGGCAAAGACTGAGACAGGTTTAGATATTTTTCCCCACGAATGCCCATTTCTTCTCAAAGATATGCTCGATGAGCAATGGCTCCCCGATTAACAAAGTCCGTAAGGACGGGTTTAGCTGACACCTTGAGCAGGTTCATTCCATTGGTCTAACACATCTTTGACTAAGACTTCCTTAATCCAAATTTGACCTACAATAACCAGGGGCAAAGCCAATAATAGCCCTAAAAACCCAAAGAAGATGGCAAAAATAATTTGAGAGAGTAGCGTCACCGCAGGCAGCAGAGACACCTGTTTTGCCATGACGGTGGGCACCAGTAAATACTGCTCTAGCTGCTGAATTAAAAAGTACAGCGCCAAAACCGCTCCAGCTTTCCAGGGTGCGTCTAAAAGGGCAACCGCCATCGGTGGCAGCACGCTAAACGCAGGACCGATGGTAGGAATGGCTTCTAATACCCCTGCAATCAGTGCATTAGCAAGCGGTAGCCTCACCTGAAGTACCAGCAGCGCAATAAAGCTGCTCAGTCCAATCACAAACATGTTGAAAAGCGTCCCCGCCATCCAGCTATCTAAAGCCGTTTCACACAGCTTTAAAACTTCATCTACACGGCGGCGATAAAACGAAGGAAATATTCGTATTAATAGCCCTCGATATTTTTCAGACTCTAGCAAAAACATAATGCTAAGAATAAGCACCAGCAGGATGTTAAGCACAGCCGCCAAAGAATTTGAAAAAATTGCAAAGAAATTAGTCAGCACAGATCCCATTAAAGGGGTGGCCTGCTTCTGAAAATCTTCTAGAAGGTTGCCGTTAATCAAATTTTGCCCAGGAATCTGTTTTTCTATCCAGTGGAACAGTGACACCAGCCGATCAATACTTTGAGGGACAAGGGTAGCTAATTCCTGAGACTGTGCCACAAAAGGTGGAATCACGAGCAGCCCAAATACTGTAGAAATGCCCAACAGCAGCCCGATCACCAGGGGGATTGCTAAGCCGCGCTTTATTTTGACACGAGCAGTCAACAGACGAATGAGGGCATTCATGGCAGAAGCTAACACAACTGCCGCAAAGACCAGCAGTATCACCTGTCGAATTTGCCACAAAATAAAGAGCGATACACCAAGTGCCGCTAGACCAATCCACTTGCCCAGGTTCACAGTTTTCAGTCCTTGCTAATTCTGCGATCGCCCTCAAGCCACAAAACAGCTCTAGGCTTCAATCGCTGCCCTCTGTGGAAATTTTACAGGACTGCCGTACCTTATTTAAGTCGTCTGAAGAACTGACGGCTTAGTTTTAAGAGGGATGTTAATCCGCTGGTTGGATTTTGGCGCTAACACTTGAGTGGTGGGCAGGATCTGGTGGAGGCGATCGCCAAATTCTTCCAGCGTCCCTTCTGCCGCAATCAGCTTGTTTAAGAACCCTTCATATTCAATGTCACCATCAGTCGTAGTGGGTAACACCACTTGGGGCTGAAGCCACTGCATTAGTTCTAGTGCGCGATCGCCGCCCTGAATAAAGTTACCCACCAGCGGCAGCTTAAGATTCACCAGCGGCGCAATGACCACATCGACCGGAGCAGCGGCCTTAAGGGTTGGCGAATGATTGCCATGGGGTTCGTAGTAAAGCTTGGTTGCAGTCTGAAGATCGGTGAGGAGGTAGGCATTTTCAACCAGATTGGGTCCCACCAGCGAACCAGGAAAAGCCTGAACTTCAAGAACCTGATTCCATGTAAAGGTTTCGGTATGCGCCAATGCCGTAACAGACTGAAACCCTAAAGATTGAGCGACCTTTGCCGCATTGGGCGAACCGACGACAGGAATTGATCGATCAAGCTGCCGTAACGTTTCGACATGGGCATGATCGGGTAGACCCTGAGACAGAAGCACAAAGCTAATGTTGTCAGGGATTGCAATCGGTTGACGATGAGTCGCCTTAAAAAACCAAGGCGTATTGCCAAACATTAAATCGCCCACGAGCCAAGGATCGAGTAGTACCCGTGCCCCAGCCATTTCAATGAGCCAAGAGTTGCTATCAAACCACGTCAGATTCATGCTTTTGCCATCGCGCTATCCTTAATATTGTGGCACCAATGCCTTTGAATCGGCGAATGCCCTTGCCTTGGCGAGAGAGATAGGCTTACCAAGGCATTACATTTAAAGGTTCATGGAAGGGAAGCAGAAATATAGAAATATCAACTAGAAATCTGTCTTTTAGAGGTCTGGCCTATAGTTGAAAGTAAGTATCTTAGCTCAGCTAGACAAGCATCATTGTTTGATATAAAGCTCTCTGTATCTTAGGGATTATCTAGCATGAAAATCCTATTAGTTGAAAAAGATGAGCGCCCTACACTGTCAGCCCTCCAGACGGTACTGACTTGGGAAAAGCTAAAGATTAATCTTGGTACATGCGAGGTAAATTACGATAAAGCACCCATACACCTCACACCCAAAGAATATGGTTTGCTAGCGCTGTTTTTAAGAAACCCGCGCAGAATTTTTAACCGAAGTGCCCTACTGGAAAACGTTTGGAAGGCTGATGAGTTTCCAGGGGAGCAGGCTGTTACTACCCAAATTAAGGGGTTACGCCAAAAGCTTAAGGCTGCTGGCATGACCGTCGATTGTTTAGAAACGGTTTATGGACTGGGCTATCGTCTCAACTTAGAACCTGCCAACGTCTTAGAACGAAACGAGGAAATTCATCGTTCTTCTTCTGGGCAGCAGGCGCAAGCAGAGGTTGAGGCTGCCATTGAAAAGGTCTGGCAAAAGCTCAAGGCAACCTTCAGTACAACGTTTGCACTGTTTGACCAGATTTGTCTACAGGCGATCGCTGCGCACCAAGAGTCCGCTACGCACCCAGAATCCGCTATGCACCAAGCCTCTGACGCAATGACCTTAGACCCTGAACTGCTGCAAACTGCAACGCTAGAAGCCCATCGGTTAGCCGGAAACCTAGGGACTTTTGGATTGCCAGAAGGCTCTGAGTTGGCGCGGAATATTGAGCAGCTATTGCGATCTGATACTTTACTCGATCAGCGTGAAGCGCAGCAGCTTTGTGATTGGGTAGCAGCACTCAAACAAGTTGTAACGCAGCAGAGAAACGGTCAAAAATTCCAAGCCGATCAGTCCCAGCCGCAGGTGTATCAACCCTCTCCTTCAAACACGACGATTCAACCCAAAGATTACGCCGTTTCTTTAGCCCATTGAGCGCTTAAAACAAAACAATGAGCCAAAAAGAACAGCAGCTCAAACTAGAAATCGAGTCTCTGCGATCAAGCATGGCTTGGCTTAAGAACATGGCGCAGATTGAGCTAGCGGAGCGCAGACGCACCGAAAAAAATCTGCGAGAACTGAGTGATGCCTTGAGTAATGCAGTAGAGGGAATCTCACGTCTAGATGCTCAAGGGCGCTACATTTCTGTCAACGAAGCCTATGCCCAGATGGTGGGATATCAACCCAAAGAAATGATAGGGATGGACTGGCGCACAACCGTTCATCCTGAAGATTTACCAAAATTGACAGCGGCTTATCGAGTCATGATCAGTAGCGGCAAGGTTGAGGTTGAGGCCAGAGGCGTTCGTAAAGACGGCTCTATTTTTTATAAGCAGTTGGTTATGGTTTCTGCCTATAACGATCAAAAGCAGTTGACTGGGCATCATTGCTTTATGAAAGATATTAGCGACCGCAAACAGGCAGAAGCAGATCTACAGCAGCTCAATCAAGAATTAGAGTCTAGGGTTCAATCTCGCACTGCCGAATTAACCCAGGTCAATCAAGATCTGCAACAAGAGCTAATGTACCGTCAACAGGCAAAAGAGGCGCTACAGCGTCAGGTGGCCCGTGAGCAGCTATTGCGAGGTATTACGCAAAAGGTTCGTCAGTCTTTAGACCTCAATGCCATTCTGCCCACTGCCGTGTATGAGGTTCGCCAACTGCTCCAGGCTGATCGAGCCTTAATTTTTCAGCTCACCGCAAATGGTACAGGGGTAGTCGTTCAAGAATCTGTCTTGCCAGACTATCCGGCTACCACAGAAATGCACTTCCCCGATGAGTTTTTCTCTCAAGCGTGCTACGACTACTACTGTCAGGGGAATCCACGAATTGTCCAAGATGTGGCGGTGGACGAATGGGCGGCTTGCCTTGCCGAATTTATGCAGTCCATTCACGTTAAGTCAAAGATGGTTGCGCCAATCATTCAGCATCGAAAAAATGGCTCAACCTTTGTCTGGGGACTCTTGATTGTGCATGCCTGTGCCTACCATCGCCAGTGGCAGCAAGACGAGGCAGAGTTACTTCAGCATATTGGGGATCAGATGGCGATCGCCCTCCAGCAAGCAGAGCTATACCAGCAGCTTCAGAAAGAGCTACAGGACCGTAGACAAGCTCAGGAATTGCTCCGGCAAAGCGAAGCGCTCTTTCGTTCCCTCAGCGAATCCGCTCCAGTCGGCATTTTTAGAAACGACGCTGCGGGCAAATGTACATACACGAATCCTCGCTGTCAAGAAATTACGGGC
>JAGVDA010000480.1 GCA_020058975.1 Thermosynechococcus sp. WC_1
CAAAATATTAGCTACTATAAAAGATACTGTCTTCAATCGTTTGCCGTTACTGTAGAAATCCATGGCTAAAAAGAGCATGATCGAGCGTGAGAAAAAGCGCCAAAGAATAGTCGCTAAGTACGCTGTCAAAAGAACCGCGCTCAAAGAGCAGTTTGCAAGCGCCGAAACTCAAGAAGAAAAAATGGATCTTCACCGCCAGATCCAGCGCCTTCCCCGCAACAGCGCCGAATGCCGCGTACGCAACCGCTGCTGGGTCACAGGTCGCTCTAGAGGCTACTTCCGTGACTTTGGCCTATCCCGTCACGTTCTCCGAGAAATGGCTCACGAAGGGTTACTTCCAGGCGTTACCAAATCTAGCTGGTAAATTCAGCTCAAAACTTAAGCAAAAAGGAGTGAGGAAAATTCCTCACTCCTTTTTGCTATTTCTTAAAGAGACTTGGTTTCGACTCCCTATCGCCAAAGGCGAGGCTACGCCAACGGCAAGCTCAGGGCAAATTGCTCAACTCACACCAATATGGGATTGAGGGTTGAGCGAAGCCGAAACCCGCCGCCATCAACCTGGGCAGCAGGCATTAATCCCTAAAAACTGATTGAGCAACAAATCGCTGACGGCATTGGCAACCGCAAACTCGCTGTAAAAGCTCTTTGAAAAATCAAACGCCTGCATTTCAGTCAAAATAGCCATAAGGAGCGAACCCACGTCGTCTTCACCCTCCATGCGCTGCCGCCGATAAACGTTGGCAGCTCTATGAGCAATGACATCATTGACTGGCTCCGGCAAAAACTCCTCATTAAGCCATGTTTGTAGCGCCTGCTGGAGCCAAACAGACTCTTCGTAAGGATCCGTACTCGGAGGAAGCGTCATAGATTGGATTGGTTCAGTCATTGCCCACCATCCTCCAAAATATCGCCACAACAATCACCCTCCCAAAAGTGCTATGTCAAGTCTAGAACCTTTGGGATCAGATGACTAAGGCTTCTTAGAACTATTGCCTTTCGGCTGTCTGAGGTGCATTCGACCATTCTTGATCACCCGCGTCATCTCGCCCAACTGCTGTTCTAAATCAGTCAAAACTCGATCAGCATACTGATCAGACTCTTGGTGAATGTGGGCTTGCTCCTGAAGGGCATTCTGGCGCATTACATCAATTTCCTGCTGCGTTTGACGACGCACACGTTCCATTTCTGAAATATTTTTGCGCCGAATATCTTCAATTTCCTGCTGAATTTGATTGCGGAGCTGCTGCGCTTCCGCCTCAGCCTGCTGAATGATGGTCTGCTCATCCGCAATTTTAGCCGCTCGCAGCTCTGCGGACTTAATAATTTCCTGAGCGTATTGCTTCGCTCGCGCAATAATTTCTTCGCGCTGACTCAATACCTTTTCGGCAGTGCGGATGGTTTCAGGAATACTGTTCTGAACCGCAGAAAGCTGCGTCAGAAGGTCTTCTTCGCTGAGGAAGGTTCGGCCTGTCAACGGCACCTTGAGTCCATCCAGAATAATCATTTCCTCAAGTTTTTCGAGCTGTTGTTGCAGCTCTAGCCCTTGATTGTTTCGGGTGGAGTTGTGAGCGTATCCGTTTTCGAGGTCGGATCCATTCCCATTGGAGTGGGTTTCAATACTGAAGGAGGAGTCTTGGCGTAACATCTCTCTAACTCAACGGCTACGTTTTGTGGAACAAGATGGGCGATAGAGCCACCAAACTTAGCAATTTCTTTAACTAGGCTACTACTTAAAAAACTGTATTCGTTGGAGGTTGCTAAGAAAACGGTTTCGGTATCTTGAGAAAGACTCTTATTGGTATGAGCCATTTGAAGTTCATACTCAAAATCTGAGAGAACTCTCAAACCCCGAAGCAGTACCTGAGCTTGACGGCTTTGGGCATAAGCCACCGTCAATGTGTCGAAACAGTCAATTTCAATATTCGATAAATGCTGGGTACATTCACGAACTTGGTGCATTCGCTGCTGCACTGTAAATAAGGAGTTCTTATTTGGGTTGAGTGCAACTGCGACAATCAGCCGCTCGTATAGGCGAGAACCGCGCTCGATTAGATCGAGATGCCCCAGTGTAACCGGATCAAAGCTACCAGGATAGATGGCAATCATGATTCAGATGAGGTATGCAGGCGATTATAGTCTATTCTTTCGATGCCAACCGACAGTAAATGTGATTTGAGCAAACTCATTTCAATTTTATGTACATCAGTAGAAAGCTTTTTATTCCGAATAAACGCTCAGAAAAAATTGATTTTTCTTGTATTTAGTCGCGATCGCGTTTTCTGCCGCCATCTTAAGGATGAACTTGATGATAACTTGACTCGCATTTTAATTGGAATATTGATTTGTTTTTTTGATGTAAGACTTACGGGGTAGAAACAAGTCTCGACGCTTACCTTCTGTATAGAGTTTTGCCATAAACCGATTTATCAATCCTCTCCCGAGATGGGTAGAGGTGGGTTAGTTAGTAGCGCCACTGACTAACCCACCCCGCCCTACGGGCACCCCTCCCAGGAGGGGATTTTCTTGGACTTGTGCGTACACGGTAGTCTCTATCCCTCAGTCGGATCTGGCTTTAGTAAAGGAAAGGCAATCACATCACGGATGCTAGGGGAATCGGTCAGCAGCATGACTAGACGATCAATGCCAATACCCAGTCCGCCCGTCGGGGGCATTCCGTACTCCAGCGCCGTCAAGAAATCTTCATCCACGCCCTGCGCTTCGAGATCCCCTGCCGCTTTACGGGCAGACTGAGCCTCCATGCGCTGTCGCTGGTCGATAGGGTCTGTTAATTCAGAGAAGCTGTTGGCCGTCTCGCGTCCTACCATAAAGAGTTCAAAGCGTTCAACCAATCCAGGTTTAGAACGATGGGGCTTTGCTAGCGGTGAAATCTCCACGGGGTAATCCAGCACAAAAGTAGGCTGCATTAAGGTCGCCTCCACTTTTTGCTCAAAGGCCACATTTAAGACATGACCGATGGTTTCACACTCTTGGGCACCCCCAATTCCCGCTTCAGCGACGGCTTGTTGAGCTGCTTTAAGATCGGTAAATGCTTCAAAATTGATGCCCGTTGCCTCCTGCACTAGCTCATGCATTGTCACCCGTCGCCAAGGTGGGGTCAGATCAATCGGCTCCCCCTGATAGGTCACTTGCAGGGTACCTAAGACAGACTGTGCCGCTTGCGTTACCAGTGTTTCGGTCAGCGCCATCATGTCGTGATAGTCGGCGTAGGCTTGATACACCTCGATGGATGTGAATTCAGGGTTATGGCGGGTTGAAATACCTTCGTTGCGAAAAATCCGACCCATCTCAAATACTTTCTCAAAGCCACCTACAATCAGACGCTTAAGGTGCAGCTCCGTGGCGATGCGGAGGTACAGATCCATTTCGAGGGTGTTGTGATAGGTCGTAAAGGGACGCGCATCGGCTCCCCCGGGTTCGCTTTGCAGTACGGGGGTTTCGATCTCGATAAAGCCCTGCTGGTCAAGATAGCGACGGATGGCGGCAGTAATGAGGGCGCGGCGGCGAAAGGTTTCGCGGACGGTGGGGTTGACGATGAGATCGACGTAGCGTTGGCGGTAGCGTTTGGCAACGTCTGTGAGTCCATGCCATTTGTCGGGCAGGGGCAGCAAAGACTTGGTGAGGATGGTGTACTCGCGCACATAGACCGAGAGTTCTCCTTTGTCGGTGCGCTTGAGGGTGCCGTTTACGCCCAGAAAGTCCCCGACGTCGGTTAGCTGCTTGAGGTGGTCAAAGGCTTGGGGATCGGCTCCTTCCATGGTGGTCTGGATGCGCGCTTTTTCGAGGTAGAGCTGGATGACGCCCGTCTCGTCTTGCAGGGTAAAAAAGGCCAGTTTTCCGAATACGCGACGCGCAAGGATGCGTCCGGCGATCGCCACCTCAACTTCAACTTCTTCTCCATTGGGCAAGTCTTTGAACTTTTCCTGAAGGGCTTGGGTATGATGGGTCGATTCCCAGCGGTAAGCATAGGGGTTTAGACCCAGAGCCTTGATCTGCTCAACTTTCTCAAGACGAGCAGTGCGAATATCGTCAAGCGCCGAATGACCTTGGGGCGGGGACTGATCTGAGTCGGAAGACATAGGTTTGGGTAGATAATTGCAGTGCGGAGGTGTAGAGCATCACGTCAATGTCATTCTGCTGGTCGCCTAGACAAAGCGGAAAGCACAAGTTCAGATTATATGAGATGTCTGGGTTGGCAAGTTCAAAATGATGAAACGACCTGTTCCGTTACGTTTCGTTTCACATCCAGACCCTGCTTGCTCAAAGATTTAATTTTAATTCATTCATTAAGAAGTGATCATGCAGTCCAACTTAATCCTTTTTAACATTCTCAATCCCCCTGTTTTATTCTTTTTTGTAGGAATGGCAGCCGTTCTACTGAAGTCAGATCTAGAGATTCCGCAGCCACTGCCTAAGCTGTTTTCGCTTTATCTGTTAATGGCGATCGGGTTTAAGGGCGGGTATGAAATTACCCAAAGTGGACTGAACGTGGAAATTGCAGAAACGCTGCTGGCTTCCATTGTGATGGCCTGTGTTGTGCCCATTTATTCATTTTTTATCCTTAGAGTGAAGCTGGATACCTATAATGCGGCGGCGATCGCCGCAACCTACGGCTCTATTAGTGCGGTCACATTTATTACGGCAAGTGCGTTTCTCTCAAAGTTAGGGATGAGCTTTGGGGGGCACATGGTTGCAGCTTTAGCGCTAATGGAATCGCCTGCCATTGTGGTTGGAATTGTCTTGGTTAAGGCGTTTACCAAGCGAAAGCAAACGGACGATGGCACAGAAGAAAAGTTGGCGTGGGGTGAGGTTTTTCGCGAAGCATGTCTAAACGGATCGGTTTTTCTGCTCATTGGCAGCCTGATTGTAGGTTTACTAACGGGAGAGGCGGGTTGGATAAAGCTCAAGCCCTTTACGGAAGACTCATTTTATGGCGTGCTGTGCTTTTTCTTGCTAGACATGGGGCTGATTGCAGCACGACGCATCC
>JAGVDA010000095.1 GCA_020058975.1 Thermosynechococcus sp. WC_1
GGGATCTGCACACCCTGGATTTTTTTCAGAAGCTTTAAAACCAGCGATCGCCGCGTTTTCTTAATGCTCACCACCATCAGCATCCCATCGGCATTGCGCGATAAAAAATTGGCATCGGCATAGCTCTGGAGCGGCAGCGTGTCATACAGCACCAAATCAAACATGGTGTGAAGCTGCGCCATTAGGTGCTGCATTTGTTGAGACGCCACCAACTTGCGGGATACCGCCGAAACCTGCCCAGAAGGCAGTACAAAAAGATTGGCCTGCTGCGGCGATCGCTGAATGAGCTGATTCGGGTCGATGCTTTTGGTCAACACCTCATTCAGCCCCTCAAAATTTGGCACATCTAGCCAAGAATGAATCTGTGGAGTTGCCATGTTGGCATCTACCACCAGCACCCGCTGCCCCATACTGGCAGCAGCCTTCGCCAAATAGGTGATAACCGTCGTTTTGCCATCCCGTGGACTCGCCGATGCAATCACCAAGGACTTAAGTCCCGCCTCGAGGGGTAAAAACCTCAGGTTTGTATAAAGCGACTCTGCCGCCTTTAGCAGCGGAGAAGGTGCTTCTGACCAGGGTTCACTCTCCTGTTGGCTGCGAGGCAGCACGGGCGTTGATTTGACCTCCACAGGAAAAACGCCCACCATCGGCGATGTCACATCTTCCTGCAAATCTTCTAGAGAATAGAAAATATCTCGACGCTTTTCGCGAAGGATGGCAAGACCCAGCCCCAGTAGAAAGCCCCCTAAAATGCCCATCAAAACCTTTTGCAACCCCTTCCGTGAAGACGAAATGAGCTGGCCTTGAGAATCTTTCAGCAAATCTGGCTTAGAGAGTAAGCGCCAAGGCACCTCTTTTTGAGCCGCTTCGACTCGCAAACTCTCGCGCTTAAGCTGAAGCTGCTTGAGCGTATTTTGAGCAATCTCAAGCTGAGCCTGTAGATCGTTGGCGCGTCTTTTAATCTCAGGGAACTGCTTTGTTTTTTGCTCGATCGCCGCACTGGCCTGAGCCAAAGCCTGATTGCGAACCTCCAAAACCTGAGTTTGATTCAGCGCATCCACCAACTGCTGGCTCATGTTTTTTTGGATTGAAGCCTGAAACTGTGGGACAGCGTTGCTGCCCACCAGCTTTTGTGACTCTTGCTGAAGCAGCGCTATTAAACCTTTGCGCTGTTCTTGAAGGGTTTGCAAACCTGGAAACTCAGGCTGAAATTGAGCAGACTGGAGCGCAATTTGAGCCTCAAGCTGCTTGAGCTGAGACAGCAGCGCCTGATACCGAGGATTTTCACTGAGTGAAGATGCATTGATCACATCTTTTGGCGTTACGCCCCCCAACTGCTGCTGGAGATTGCCGTAAAGGCTTTTTTGTGCCGCCAAGTCTCGCTGAGCCTCAAGCTGCTGGGTTTGAAGCTGACGAGACTGCTGGGCTAACGCCGAGCCTTCACTGTCAAGATCGCTAATACTGTGCTGCTGTTGAAGAGCCTGCATTTGAGCTTCTAGCCCTTCAACCCTTTGTTTTATGCCTGGCAACTGCTGCTCAATAAACGCAACCCCTCCGCCAATCTGGCTTTTGCGATCTTCTAATCCAAATTTCAGGTAGCCTGCCGCCAACTCATTCAATATAAACAGAATTTTTTGAGTATCTGCACTCTCATAGGTCACGCTAAGAATTTTTGTTTTCTCAGCCGGATTTTTTTCAATGCGCTCAACGGTCAGCCTTTTGGTTAAATCAGCGTAGTCTACATCAGGGTACTTCGCCTTAATTTTCTGAAGAATACCTGACAAAACGCTAGGACTCGTCAAAACCCTAACCAGCGTCAAATAGTCAAGCTCCGCCGCTGCCGTACTTGCATCAGGCGAAAGTACCGCAGGCTGTACCAACTTGCCTTCGGTACTCATTGGCTCTACTAAAACCTGGAACATGCCAGAGTAACTTTGAGGACTAAACAGCACCAAGGCACTCGTAATACCCCCCGCCAAAAGGGTGGGAATGGCAATCAGTAGCCAATTGCGCTGGATCAACCGCTTAATCGGATTGAGGTTTAAGCCTCGCTTTTGAGAAATATCATTAGCACCCCAGCTTTTTATCCCCAGATATTCGGCGGCTTCATAGCTTTTTGCTAACGCTAGATCGGCTGATTCTTGTTCAGGATGCATAATGACCTTTCTGGAACACGGACAGTAAAATAAAAACTTAAATAAGATGCAGAAGTGAATCTTGCAGCCATAGGCTAGAGCCTAGGAGAGCCATCAGCAGACGTCGTCGCACTTCGATCTAAATTTATTCATCAAAAGAAATTAACATCGTTCTACACCTTTGGAGGAAGAAAAAATAACATCTCTATGCTCTACTTGAGCAACAGACCCAATCATCAAAACTTTCCCGTAGTGTTGCTCTAGCAGTCATTCTTAAGAAAGTCCTTGAAATCTAGAAGCCATTGACATAACGATGTACTATATTAAAGCTGAGTTTACATCTAGGAGAAGGTGAGTAAAAATCTAAAACATAAGTAAAATAAGTTCTTACATTACATCAGCCTAGTAAAACCTATCAAAACTTGGTCGTGTTTTACACCGCTCAGCCTACAAAAGCAGAGCCTTTATGGGCAGGGCAGAGACAACTTAATTTTATAGGTCGTGCTGTCTCACAGCGTACACATCTCATTTATAGGCAATTTTATTGTCAATCGTCAGCACTCCCCCTAGATCTACTCAGCTTGTTTGGTTTAACTAATTTTTTAATTAAGCTTAAAAAACTAGAGACAACCAGAGAAAGCCTGGTTAGAATGTAGGACGACAGCGGGGGACAGAAAAATTTGACACATACCTTAGTCGCATTTTGAGTAATCCGATGAAAAGATTTTTGACAGCTGTAGGTTTACCTTCTCTCGTTGTGGCAGCCACGTTGCTGGGAGCCGCACAATCTAGCAATGCTCAAGCGGTTCAGTCAAAGTTTTCTCGCTCAACCTCACAGTCTATATTGGCCCAAGGCCAACCTGATTCTTCCATTACGCCTGCTGGTTCTACAACCTCTTCTGGCGCAACACCCGCTACGCCCAAGCTGCCTGCCAACTATGGTTTGGTTCGCTCAATGGCGAATGGCATGGTTGAGGTTCGTTCTTTAGATGGCACCGCTAAGCAGTTGACGATTCCAAGCACGCTGACCTCTTCAGCCAGTAGTCTACAGCCCGGTTCTCTTGTCGGGTTTGATACTGATGCTTCTGGTGGGTTGTCTCGGATCGAACCTGCCACGGTTGAGCGCGAAGTTGAGGGCACCATTTCTTCTATTAATGGAGATCAGGTTACGCTACTGACGTCTAGCGGCGAAACGTTTACAACGGCTGTTGATACTGCAACCATTGCCCGTTTGGGTCTGGTTCCGAGCAAGGCGCTGAAAGTTACGACCTATGCAGGGACTTGGGCAACCAAAATTTGCTGTACCGAAACACCTGCCCCCGTCAGCACAATTCCCATTGTGCCTGCGCCAACACCAATGCCTCAAGGTGGCGGTATGCCAGTCGCACCTCAACCGATTCGAGGATTGTGGTAATTTAACCCTATTAACGGCCTAGAAATTCAACGGTGGGGGATTAGTTAGTAAAAGCAAACATGAAAAAAAACAAAGCTATTCAAAAAATCTCACCTTTTGCCTTGGGCATTGTGGTGTGTTCTTACCAGATTGCTCAGATGCCGTTGGCCTATGGTGCTTCTCTCAAGAGTATGTCTGCTTCTGCCGACTCGCTTTTAAAGCCCGTTGTGCCTGAGCTGCAAGCGATCCCTTCTGGTGCTGGGGCTGAATGTGCCTCTGCACCCATTGGCGGCGGTTCAGCCTTACCTAACACTGGCGCTGGTACACCGCTTAATGTATCTAGCCCCAGTGCTTTGGATGGGTCAGCTAGTGTTTTGGCAAGTTCTGTCACGGGTGCCGTCGTTCCTTCTACTATTGTGGCTCAGGCTGCTGGGGTTGAACCGTCGTCTAACTTGATTGCACAGGTTCCTGCCCTAGATGACTGCTGTGCGATTGGTGGCACAACAACCTGTGAAGTGGGTGGTGTGCCACCTGTGGGTGGTGCCGCATTAGCAGCAGCAGGGATAAGCCCTCTACTAGGTCTACTGGGAGCGCCATTACTTGCCATCCCTGCGCTGCTCGGTGGCGGTGGCGGCGGTGGTGAAC
>JAGVDA010000310.1 GCA_020058975.1 Thermosynechococcus sp. WC_1
CACCTCGATGAATCGACTCCTCATATTCATGCCTACTTAGTCCCCCTAGACCAAAACAACAAACTTAACTGTAAGAGTTACTTTGGCGGGCGACAGAAGCTCAGAGAATTTCAGGATAGCTACGCCGAAGCGATGGCACCCTTAGACTTAGAGCGAGGCATCAAAGGAAGCCGAGCCACCCATACCCAGGTCAAAGACTACTATGCAGCTGTCACCAAAGATCCCAATGAAGACTTAACACCGGAAGAGATACAGCATCAGCTCTCAGATAGACAGATTGTTCTCAAACATAATGCAGACCTAGAGCGCACAGCAAAATCATTAACACAACAAAATGAGCAGCTAGAGCAGCAGTTTAAACAGCAACAAACACAGCTAGAGCAATACAAACAAGAATCCCTTAGTTGGAGAGTTAAATATCAAGCCTTGACCGTCCAGCTTCGAGAAATCCCCTTAACCCAGGTTGCTCATGAGCTGGGGTTAGATCCAGATCCAAAAGACAAACATAAATGGCGTAACGAGCAATCGGTCATCAACATTACCGGACAGAAGTTCTATGACTTCAAGGAGATGAAAGGCGGCGGCGGAGCGATCGACTTAGTGATGTATGTGGAGCGCTGTAAGTTTGGGGAAGCGGTGCATTGGTTGAAAGACCGATTTGGCGAAGCAGCAGCCATAGAGACGATTACGCAACAGACAAGACTGACCATTGAAGAGAAGCCGAGACAGCCTTTTATCCCACCAGTTCAAAATGAGGCTTGCTGGACTAATGTGAGAGATTATCTAACTAAAGTTCGGATGCTGCCTGCTGCCCAAATTGATGAGTTGCATAAGCAAGGCTTGAGCTATTCTGATGAAAATCAGAATGCAGTCTTTGTAAGACGCTCTCTTGAAGGTGAAGTGACTGGAGCATCGTTGAGAGGGACAGCGGGAAAGACGAACAGCTTTAAGGGATTAGCCCCAGGTACCCGCCGATCTCAAGGATGGTTTTATGATGAATCGGAGCATTCTGGCTCAGTACAGCAGGTTGTTTTGTGCGAATCAGCGATTGATGTGATGTCCTATAAGACTTTGCATCCTGCCCAGGAGAAGACGCTGTATCTTTCAACGGATGGCGCTGGTTATGTGCCCTTGGAGCGGCTTCGGGCTATACCGAAGATTGCGATCGCCTTTGATAATGACCAGGTGGGTGTTGAGATGGCGGAGCGGCTGAAGCAGGATTTACCTCAAGCCGAAATCGAAACGCCTCAGCACAAGGATTGGAATGGGGACTTACAGGAAAATTTGAGACAGGTGTAGCAGCATCTTATGCAGCAGCAGCAGATACGGCGAAAGCATCAACAGCAGCCAGAAATTAATCTAGATCGGGGGATGAGCTTATGAATCGTTTCATAGGATGGTTCGGTATCTGCTCCAGACAGCAGGCGCGCAAACCAAGTGTGGATGGGTGGCATTCTGAGGGAGAACAGAATCGGTTTGAGGAGCGAGATGGATGATTGACCGTTACCCGTAAGGTAGATCAAACCGTAATTTATGAGGGACTGAGGGCAGTGGTGGCAAATGGGATGCCGACCGTTATGCCGATAAGGTATACCCAAAGTGACTGGAGCGTTTTAGATCAGGATGTTGAGAACGTAGAGCCTCAGGTAGAGCAACAGCAGCCTAAACAACGCCAGAGCTTCAGTCGTTGAGGACTTAATGATTTGCGGGTTTCTGAAGCCTGCAAGCTACTGCTCTCCGCCTAGTGTGTTTGCCGTTGCCATTTTCCTAAATATCCCAGCCATAGGTTTCTTCAGGAGTCAATCTTCGACCATCAGCAATCCCTTCAAGCACAATCGCCCGATGCACATGCTTCATCTGCACTGGTTCTTCTTCCATCCTTGCCATAAACGCAGCCTGAAGCGCAGACTTGCCAATCGCCGCCCCCGACAAAATCGCCTGCCCCAAACGCACATACGATAGATTATGCGTTGGCACCGTTGCCGGAAAATTCTTCTCCCAAATCTTGACGCGCTGCTCCTGCGTCGGATACTCAAACCGGATACGGTACTTAATGCGGCGATTAAAAGCAGGGTCTATGGAATTGGGTAAGTTTGTCGTCAAAATCGCCAGCCCAGAAAACTGCTCCATCGCCTGCAGCAGATAGCCCACAGTCTGATTGGCATATTGGTCTTTGGAGTCTTTGACCTCACTACGCTTACCAATAATAGAATCAGCCTCATCAAACAGTAAAACCGCCCCAGACTGCTGTGCGGCAGTAAAGATCTTTTCAAGGTTTTTCTCGGTTTCGCCAATATATTTACTAGAGACCTGAGATAAATCAACGCGATAGAGATCTAGGTTGAGGTCATGGGCAATAATTTCAGCAGCAGTGGTTTTACCCGTACCGCTCGGTCCATAGAACAAACTGGCAATACCCATCCCACGACGGGTGTTGCCACCCATACCCCACTCGTCATAAATCACAGAGCGATGCTGACAGGTAGAAATAATAATCTTGAGCGCGGTTTGAGACAGGGGTGGCAGTATTAAATCATCCCAGGTGGTTTTAGGCTCAATGCGCTCAGCTAAGCCCTCTAGGCGAGAACGAGATTCGGTGCGGCAAATCTGCCAGACCAATTCAGGTAATGATTGGGGTGCAGTGCCTGCTTTAGGCTTTTTGATTTGGGTGAGCGCACGATTTGTGATGGTTTCGATGTTGTGGAGGGTGACGTTGAACTGCGCGACGATTTTGCCGATGTGTCCGTTGAGCTGGGGGGCATAGGCACCGAGGTGGTAAGCCCATTGCTGTTTTTGGTCGGGCAGGTTTAGTTCTGGCACATCTAGGCTGAGGGCGTTGGGGTAACCCTGGAGGCGTTCTTCGAGGCTCAAAAAGAGGGGATTGTGTTGGGAGGCGATGAGCTGGGCGAGGGTTTGGGCGAAGGTGGCGGTTTGGAAGTCGCTGGGGCTAATTTCTAGGATTAGGGCTTGTTCGTGGAGTAATGACTGACGTTTCCAGTGGGTGAGCCAGCTTTGGAGTAGTGATGCGTCTGTGGGGAGTGCGGATGCGCTCAGGTGCATGAGCTGGTAGCCGTAGGATTGGGCGATGTGGGCACCGATGTATTGATGGGCTTTTGGGTCGGTGCCGCAGAGTTGGGTGACGGGGACGCGGGTGGCGCTACTCCACTGGAGGTTGATGTTGTCGAGGACGGGGGTGTAGCTGGCGGGGAGGGGGTGTTGGCTGCACTCTATGGGGGTGGGGTGGAGGGTGATGGGATATTTGGGGTCTTGGTATTCGTACCCCATGAGGGTGTAGAGTACCCAGCGGTTCATTTTGAGGGCGCTTTCGGGCAGTGGAGATTCGGTTGAGAAGGGTTCGATGAGTTGATAAAGATGCAGGGGGCTATGGGGCTTGAGGAGGCTGTCGTTGAGATGGGGTAAGAGTTTTTGGATTAGTCGAAGGGTGGGGAAATCAGGGACAGACTCTTCTAGAAATTCGCTGTATTGTTTACGGAGGTTTTCTCGGAGTTCCCATCCGGCACACAGTACGAGCAGGATACGTTCGTTTTCGCTGAGTTTAAAACTAGCGCAGAGGTGGTCGAGAGCCATTCTAGAACCGGAGCTGTTTAGTTCCTGGCTAGGCAGGGTGTAGAGGTTAGGATTATTGTAAAAGAGAGACTTTTGAAGTCGGTTGATTTCTTGCTCTAGGTACTGATAGCTTTGCTGTTGCTGTTGTTCTGGGCTATCCATGATGCTTACTCTAGGGTTGTCTCTGGGTTTCTGTTAGGATACCAATAAATTATTTCTTGAGTTGCTGTTAGGTTGTTTAGATGGGCACAAACACCGATGGGATCTGAATTTGCTGAACCCCAAAAGCGGCCTGAGAAGCAGCAAGACCCGCATACTCATCGCTATGTGCCCAAGACACAGACGAAGTTAGCCGAACCAGGAAAGCTGCCTATCCGGTTAGCTGCAACTTACCCAGAACAGAGGCGGGTGATAGATCCAGAGAATCCAGGCCAGTATAAGATTGAGGGCTGGACGCCAGAAGCTCAGGCGCGCTATGACGATAACCCTGAGTTGGCGTGGCTCAAGGACCCGAACGGGAAACCGCTGACTCCCCAGGAGGCGGTGCTGATGCGGAAGGCGAAAAAACGGCAGCAGCAATCGCTTGCTGTTACCCAGTCGGCACGGGTGCAAGGGCAGGGGGCTGTGCCCCAAACGCCCGTTGAGCAGTTTCAGCATCGACTTAAAGATGGGGCGATTCATCGTTTAGAGCAAAACAAAGCGCGTCTGACACAAGTACAGGGCACCTATCAAAATACTCAGACCAGTAATGAGCAATGGAAAACGTTACGCACTCTTTCTAATCGAGATCAGCAGCTTAAACGGCTGCAAGACCAAACCAATCAAGATCTGATGACTCTGATTGCTAAGAAAGAATTTAGGATCGTGGATTAAATAAGACCCCGAATTAAGGATTCTGAGGTTTGGCAGTGTAATTCCATTTTGGAAGGTAATCATCAAATATGATTTCCATAGA
>JAGVDA010000337.1 GCA_020058975.1 Thermosynechococcus sp. WC_1
TGAGCGGTGGCAATGCCTGCTTCTACGGCTGCCGGATCTCCGGGGCCGTTGGACAAGAAAATGCCGTCGGGGTTGAGCTGCAAAATCGCTTCGGCGGAGGTATCTGCTGGCACTACAATGACGCGACAGCCGTGGCTCACCAATCGCCGCAGAATATTGCGCTTAATTCCAAAGTCGATGGCAACCACTAAGTACTGAGATTTCTCTTCATCTGCCGTCTGCTCTGGCATAAACTCCCAAAGTTGTGGACTAGGTTCTGTCCACTCATAAATGTTGGAAGTCGTGACGGTTTGGGTCAAATTCAGCCCTTCCATTGAGGGGGCTTTCAACACCAACTCGTGAAGCTGCTTTGGGTCTAAGATTTCTGTGGAGATTGCGCCGTTCATGGCTCCGGCAGAGCGAATCTTGCGGGTGAGCGATCGCGTATCAATGCCGTAAATGCCAGGGATGCCGTGGGCTTTGAGATAGTCTGGCAACGACTGCTGCGATCGCCAGTTGCTGGGTTGGTGGCAAATATTACGGGCGATCGCCCCCTTCACTTGAGGGCGGCTCGACTCTTCGTCTTCAGACGTAACCCCCGTATTCCCCAGTTCAGGATAAGTAAAGGTCACAAGTTGACCACAGTAGCTTGGGTCGGTCAACACCTCTTGGTACCCCGTCATACCCGTGTTGAAGACCACTTCACCCACGGTCGTGCCCGGTGCGCCAAAAGACCACCCTTTATAAACAGTGCCGTCAGCCAATACCAAAAGAGCCGAAGGAGCAGAAAGACGTGGCATAGCCTTACAAACCGTTGATGATAGATCATTAACAGGGAAACCCTGTAATACCCTACTACGCTCCGCACTGAACCGCAGCATTTTTTAGTCAAGCAATGTCTTGTTCTGGAAACCGAACCCCGTCAATCTCTGGCACTGGTAATTTACGCGAAACCCGAAAAAAAATCCATTCTTCTAACGCCTCAGATAGGTCGTGGCGGCAATTTTCGAGTGTGTCAGCTTTGGCACAGACCCCATCAAAACCAGGGATTTCGCCATAGATGGCATCATCTTTGAGCATTTCACGATACTGGGCGCGGGTCATCGCTGCGCGAATGTAGTTTGACAACATAGCAACCTTAAAACAAGCTGATCAACAATCTTGGCTGCGTCATTAGGTAGATCTTAAGACCTCAATATAAGGGTTCCCAGGTCGCTAAACTACCCTTTATCATGCCCAAATCAACCCATAAATACGCCTCAATCCACAGGTCATTTAACCCAGTCTTTACCTCGTCGATAGCGCCATTTTTCTCTATCTTACGCAACCTATCTCTAAAAATCGTTAATTTCCTTTTTGCAATCAGAGATGCCTTGAGTATAAGTCAATCATGCTCTAGTGCTGAAGGCGGCTTGTTTTGCGGTACCCAACGCGGATTCTCGCCGAAGAGATTTTTTTGTGGCTTTGGGGTTCAAATTCCATCCTGAGTGGGCATAATTATCAAGAATCTGAAAATCAGTGTGGAAGATTTTTGTCTTTTTAGAGACAAACCCTATTGTTTTCAGCTATCATCGTTTCTTGTGTGCAATTTTTGCACTTTCTGGCCAATAAGGGGATACGACATGTATAGATCGCTATCTGGCCAATTGGGGGAGAGGTTCCTCACTCCAGTCGATTCATCCGATGATCCACTGGTGCGAGTTCCTGCCTCCGTTGGCTTTCACTGCATTCTTGAGCTTTATGACTGCTCTAAAACGCTTCTTAATGACGCTGACTTTGTACGGCAGAGTTTAAGAGACGCGGCAACGCAAGCAAAGGCTACGTTGTTAAATGAGGTTTTACATCAATTTGAGCCACAGGGCATAACGGCGCTGGCGCTGTTGTCTGAGTCTCACATTTCAATCCATACCTGGCCTGAAGTGGGTTATGCGGCGGTTGATATATTTACCTGTGGTCATCACACCGATCCAGAAGAAGCCTGTAAACACATGGTTAAGGCGTTTGGGTCAAGTCGACACTTGATGAAGAAGCTGCGCCGTAATCCACCACCAACCTCCCTCACTCTTTGTTCGAGTGAACGTTCTGACATGGTGGATGAGCTTGTTTTAAGTACGTCTGCCCAATAACTACGGCATTTGACTACTTCTCATAGATAGCCGTCTGGCGCGATTTTGCTCGAGCGATCGCGTCAGCGCCTTCTTTTTTGCATCTCAATCAAAAACTTAGGGCTTACTGTGCTCTAGGATGTTTTTGGCATATCCAGATTGACGATATAAAAGGGACTAAGCTTAATTCTAGGCTTGGTCAAATTTTGCTGCGAATTAAAGGTTTTGAGGGTTAAGAAATGGCGGGTGCAGACATTCAGGCGGACATGTGGTTAACCGAGGTGATTACACCTTGGGATATGTACATGCATGGTGCGACAAAGGTATTGGCCTATCGCAAGACTCAGTTTCAAGATATGTACATTATTGAGTCTGGCTCCTTTGGTAAGGCGCTGATGCTGGATGGCAAGTGGCAGTCTTCTGAGAAAGATGAGTTTTTGTACCATGAGGGGCTAGTCCATCCGCCGCTAATTATGCAGGGCGACCCTAAAAAGGTGCTGATTTTAGGCGGTGCAGAAGGGGCAACCATCCGTGAGGTGCTGCGCTGGAAGGGCGTGGAGCGCGTAGTGATGGTAGATATTGATGGTGAGGTGGTTGAAGCTTGTAAAGAGCTTTTGCCAGAAATGCATCAGGGTGCGTTTGATGACCCTAGAGTTGAGGTCATTATTGATGATGCTCAGAAGTATATTGACACCACCACAGAAAAGTGGGATGCGGTGATTTCAGATTTATCTGACCCCATTGAGTCTGGCCCTGCGTTTGCGCTGTTTACCCAAGAGCATTATCAACAGGTCAGCAATATCTTGGCTCCTGGCGGGATGTTTATGCTGCATTCTGGCCCCCTATTTTGGACAGAGCTTTACATGCATGCCCGTTTAGCCAATACGGTTAAGTCGGTGTTTCCCTATGCTCAGTCGGCATTATGCTATGCCACCAGCTACGGTCTGCCGTTGTCGTACATTATTGCGGCAAAACATGAGTTTTCGGCAACGCCTGATCCGGTGGAAAGCGATCGCATCCTAGCCGAAAAAACCACGGGCGAGTTCCGTATGATGGACGGACGCACGCTGCTGGGAATGCTTCAGGTGCCGCTGCATATTCGTAAGCTGGTTGAAGCGGAAACAGAGGTTTATACGCTCAAAAGTCCACCCACGCCGTTTGGACGGGGTTCAATGGAAGCAGAACACTAAGTGTGATTTCTACTTACCGCTGGCTTCGACTTCGCTCAGCCAGCTAGAGACTAGAGATTGTGCCCTGAGCGCGTTGCCCTGAGCCTGTCGAAGGGTACAATCTCGGACGGCACACGACCTTTTCTGGAAATCGCCTAAGTGTGACCTCAAGATGCTTTCTGCCTTACCTCATATTTCAACTGATTGCCTAACGGAATCCACTTCGATTTCAATGGCAGCAGCAATTCAAACCTGCGTGATTCCGCTGTCGTCTCGATCACAGGGAATCTCGACAACCTATGTGCAGCAAGGAAATGGGTCGCCGCCTATTGTGCTGCTGCATGGTTTTGATAGCTCTTTGCTAGAGTTTCGGCGCTTGATGCCGCTGTTGGCACAGCAAACCCAATTGTGGGCAGTTGATCTATTGGGCTTTGGGTTTACAGAACGCCCTGATGATCTTGATGTGTCCCCTGCCAGTATCAATGCTCACTTGTACTCGGTTTGGCAGACGTTGATTCAGCGTCCGGTGGTGCTGGTGGGGGCTTCGATGGGTGGGGCGGCGGCGATCGCCTTTACCCTCGCTTACCCCCATGCGGTCGAAAAGCTTGTGCTGATTGACAGCGCAGGTTATAGCAGCGGCCCTGTGATGGGACGGTTTTTGAACGATTCGTTGGGCTATTGGGTGACGGAACGATTTCTCAAAACGCCGTCGGTTCGGCAGAAAATTAGCGAAAAAGCTTATTACGACAAAGCTTTTGCCTCTGTAGATGCCCAAAAATGTGCGGCGCTGCACTTAGACTGCCCCAACTGGTCTAAATCGCTGATTTCTTTTACCAGAAGTGGCGGATATCGGTCTTGTAAAACCAGCCTCGCTGAGATTCAGGTGCCGACTTTGATTTTGTGGGGAGAGGGCGATCGCATTTTGGGCACGAAGGACGCGACTCGTTTCCATAGCGCGATTCCTCAGAGCAAATTAGTATGGGTGCCAAATTGTGGTCATGTCCCCCATCTAGAGAAGCCTGAATTTACGGCACGAGCCATGATGGACTTTCTAGGTTAGAGAGAGTTGCCGCACCCAAACTAAGGTTTGGTAGGATCTCTTAATCAGCCTTTACGGAATGTACCTATGGCAGCTACGTATTCCTTTGATATCGTCAGCGACTTTGATGCCCAGGAGCTGGTCAACGCCGTAGACCAAGCCGACCGCGAAATTAAAACCCGCTACGACCTCAAAGACACCAAAACTAGCCTAGAGCTAAACAAAGAAAATATCGTCATCCAAACCAACAGCGACTTTACCTTAGAAGCCGTGCATTCTGTACTGCAAATGAAAGCCGTCAAGCGAAATCTGTCGCTTAAAATTTTTGACTACGGCAAAGTCGAATCTGCTAGCGGCAACCGCGTGCGTCAAGAAATCACCCTCAAGCGTGGACTCAGTTCAGAACTGGCAAAGCAAATCTCTAAGCTCATCCGCGATGAGTTTAAGAAGGTTCAGTCTTCGATTCAGGGTGACTCCGTGCGGGTTGTGGCAAAGTCTAAAGACGATTTGCAAGACATTATTCAGCGCCTAAAGCAAGAGGATTACCCCGTCGCCCTTCAGTTCACCAACTATCGCTAGGCGAAATTGATCCCCAACCCCCCTAAACCCATTAGGATTGCAATAGAGATTTATTAGATCATTATGCTGCGCAAACTTTCACTGGCAACGCTTGGGATTTCAGTTGGCGGCACCATGACCGTCGCAGCAATTATTGCCTACATTTTTGAAAACGCTACGATCAACCTCATTGGGTTTAGCTACGGCATCCCCATCTTGCTGGGTGGCCTAGCCTTCAAAATTACAGAACTGAAGCCCGTGAAGCCTGCAAAGGCTCCCTCACCAGAAATTGATGCCCTGCGAGAGACACAGGCCACTGACACCCAAAAGCAGGTCATTAAGGACGTTACGCGGTTTTGGTACGGTCAGGATGCTCATCTAGATACGGCGCTCAAAAAAGTGGGGTTAGGGCCATCGAAAGAAGCGCAGCCCGTGCTAGAAAGCTTTTATGAGACGGAAGTCAAAGGAGCCTATGCGCTAACCCTTGAGTTTTCATCACCAGGTCGTACCTTTGACCAATGGATGGTAAAACAAGACAAAATTGAGCGATTTTTTGGTCCTGGGATTCGTGCCCATATTAGCCAACCCCAAGAAGATGTGATTGAGCTGACATTGATTGCAGCACCCGTGACCGCAGAAGAAACCGTCTCTGTTTAGATTCTGCAATGGCACAGAATTTAGAAATTTCGGACTTTTTGCAGCAATACGAGCGGTTTGGCATTGATCTTGGCTTAGATCGAATCTTAGCGCTGTTAGAACAACTGGGGAATCCTCACCAAACAGTTCCCGTCATTCATGTCGCAGGCACCAACGGCAAAGGCTCCGTTTGTGCCTACTTGTCTTCTGTCTTAGCGGCAGCGGGCTATAAAGTGGGTCGCTACACCTCACCCCATTTGGTGGATTGGACAGAACGCATTACGCTGAACAACCAGGCCATTGCGCCAGAGGTGCTGCTTGATGCGCTCAATCAGGTTGCAGCAATCATCGACCCAGATCAGCCTTCCCCTACTCAGTTTGAGGTATTGACGGCGGCGGCTTGGTGCATTTTTGCAGAAGCTGCGGTAGATATTGCGGTCATTGAGGTGGGCTTAGGCGGCAGGTTAGATGCAACCAACGTATGCGATCGCCCCCTCATTTCCATCATCACCTCTCTCAGTCTTGAACACTGGCAACGCCTTGGCCCCACCCTTGCCCATATTGCCCGTGAAAAAGCAGGAATTTTGAAGCCAGGATGCCCTGCTGTGGTTGGGGTACTTCCGCCCGAAGCCGATGCAGTGGTGCGTCAGCGGATTGAGGATCTGGGTTGCCCCGTTGTTTGGCAGAGTCCTGCCCAGTGGATGCCAGACAAGATCGAGCCTTTCCCTTGGGCAATCGCAGACGGTATCTCCTACCCATTACCACTTATAGGCGACGTGCAGTTAGGGAACTCAGCCTTGGCGATCGCCGCGCTCAAGATTCTTCAGAAGCAAGGCTGGGACATCTCTGAAGCCGCCATCCAGACCGGAATGGCGCAAACCCAATGGCTAGGGCGACTGCACTTGACAGAATGGAAAGGCATGAAGCTGCTAGTAGATGGTGCCCATAACCCAGCGGCGGCAAAGGTTTTACGGCAGTACGTTGATACAGTACATGCTGGCGCAGTGCATTGGCTGATGGGGATGCTCTCGACCAAAGACCACGCCGATATTTTTGAGGCGCTGTTGAGAGAAGGCGATCGCCTCACGCTTGTCCCTGTGCCAGAACATAGTAGTGCAAACCCGCAGCAGTTGTCAGACCTGGCGCGATCGGTTTGTCCTGGGTTAGGGATGTGTGAAACTGCCCCCACTTTAAACGAGGGACTCAAGCGGCTCAAAGAGGATGGAATTACTCCAGTTCCGTTGAAGGTATTGTGTGGATCGCTCTATCTGGCAGGGGAGTTTTATCAAAAATCGTCGTAAAATTTGCTTTGCGAGGGAGGCTTGCAGTGGTACAAGAGCAAGGGAACAGGTGCTTGTGGAGGAATTGGATGGTCTGAGCAGGATTCATCCAGAAATTATCGGTTTTCGTAAAGCTAAAGATAAATTTTACGCAGAGAAAAAGAACTTGAGCCAAAATGAGGCAAGAACCCTAGCATCAATACAGCCATGCCAGATCCTGTCACGATGACCGCCAGTGCGATCGCAACCTTAGCCTTCCAAGAGTTTGTCAAATCGGGCGCGGGTGAATTGGCTAAAAAGTTCACCGCTGAAGCAATTACCAAAATGAGCCAACTGCGTGACCTGGTGTGGAACAGACTGACTAGAAAACACGCCATTGCTGATAGAAGCTTTAGCTAAAGCCAGTGCAGGTGAACAAGAGGGCATTGATACGGTTGCGACGCTTTTGGGTGTGGAGATGCTGGATAAGGTGATCGCCTTTTTTCAGTGCGGATGCGATCGCACTGAAAATTCCTTAATGAAGGCTTAAACTGAAAGAGTGAATGATTGTAGACATCATGCATTGTTGAGTTCCGCTTTGCTTTTCCCAACCTACAACCCGTCAGTAGTAGCGTAACTTTTGAGGAGTATCATGAAGCGAAATGTGCCCCCAGTATCTCTGACAAAGCCATTCCATGCCTAATTCCTCTTTAGTCAACTCTTCTGGCCAACCAAGTGAAGGCCTATATGGCTCAAGTTCATTCGCATTGAGCTTCCAGTCAAGGAAAATGTAGTCATCGATAGTAAATCGCATACTATCGATTCGATCTACTAAGTTCGCGGTGAAATGAATATTTGGTTTTAATCTTTCAAATTCAACGGCGAGGATGGGTAAGAATGGACGCCAGCCAACGTGTAGATCGATACCCGTTACAATACTTCCGTAAATTTTGACACTAGGATTAAGCCATGAGTCCTGAATGCTACCAAATTGTTCGCGCCAGAAAAACGTTTTTGTCCCGAAGTCGAAATGGTTTTCATTCGCCTGGAACTCGTCACGACATCCCAAGATCATGCTCCGCTTCTCCTGCATGAGTCCTTGGAGTTCAAGTGCTATACGAAAGTGTTCGGGCTGAAGGTGTTTGGATTCAATGTAGTTCTTAAATCGGACACTCAGATTCAAGGAATGAATGTGACCTGCCTTCCAGCGAGCAAATTCCAGTTCGTCAAGCTTTTGTTCAATTCGGTCAAAGCGCCCATGCAACAGATCTTCAAGTTCTTTACCATATCTTGCGAAGAACGCTGCTTGTTCCGCCTCAGATAGGGGGATACCAAGGTACTGGAAACGAATTGCTAGTCCTTCAGCATTGTCAAGAGCCATTCGAATACGTTCGCGCCAATAAACATCGATATGTGTAAAATGATATCTCTGTGCAAAAAGCTCAAGATTTTTAATCTCCCTAGGAGTGAAATCCACATTACAAAAGAACACGAATACCTTGACAGCAGTGTCAGAACTCCGAGCTTTAAGTACGTCGTCCTCAAACTTTTTTTGAATCTCTTTTTTGTCTTTGGGTGAATCGCTAATGCTGTTCTTGAAACCAACCGCGCCGAAGCACTTCTCTCCAAGTCGCCTACACTCTATATCCCGTCCACCATCTGGGCCACCTTCAGGTCGCCGTGGTCGAATATCTGAATAGTTTCTATCAAGTGCGAGAATCCCAAGGCACATACGCTCGCGGTCCGGCTGATTTCCGTTAAGCGCTGACTTAAGTCTTTCATCTGTGAGTCGAGCAGTATCCAATATTTTAAAGCTTTAGGGCATTAACAGTGCTTTCATCAATATTTTATCGCCAAACATACCTGAAAAAATATGATCCTGGCAGATTACTAACTTAAACCCTTTATTGAAACTAAGGCGGCAATCCTAAGATATTTTTAATTATAATTGTGCCGCTCTACTCAACCACTTAATCACTTGCAGCAGCCACAGGGTTCGGTAAATACAGCCGCTCTTCGCTTGCATCATACTCGAAAAGTTCCGCATAGCGTCCCCAGTCAACTGCCGTCGCAAACTGCCGCTTAGATTCTTTGTCAAAGAAATATTCATTCAGTAAATCAATGAAAAAAACCTGCCTGCATTGAGTGGTTGGGGTTTTCCCACAGCGGTTGAATCATGCTGACCAGAATAGGCACACTTGCCAATACCTGCTGCCAAAACAAATCCTTACTCCGCTGAATCATCATTGTTCGATCTCTGAATAATAGACACTGAAGCCTTCCCTTGTTCAAGAACCCCCAATGAGATCGCCTAAGTGGGCGCAAGGCTGCGATCCTACTGAGTTGTCGGGGACAGGACAGCGATCTGAAAATGCTCGCCCTAGCCTCAACAATTTTAGGTCGAGCAATCTCTCAGACAGAAAACTACTACATCTAAGCGCCTTCCGGCAGAGTCAATAACCGAACTTCAACTCCAAAAGCTTCAGCACTTCCAGCCAAACCTCGATCTGCTGTAATCAAACATATTCCCTGAGAAGACGCGATCGCTAAATGTAGCGCATCTAGAGTTCGTAAAGGCGTATCAAATCTGCGAATCCACTCTTTTGCCAAGCTGTAGTGCAACCCCTCAACTGGAAGACGAGTGTAAAACCCATAATCTACGTGTGTCTCAAACCGCTCAGCGATCGCCCCAGCTTGATCTTGAGAAATCTCACCCATTCTGACTCGACGCGACAAAGCAGAGAACAGTTCTACCTCAACCAACTGACTCAAAGCAACTTCAGACTCATTACCCAATAAAGTCTGTACCGTATCACTCAATTGCTCCTGCCAATAAAAAGGAGCAACAACACTCGTATCAAGATAAATCAACCAAGCTCCTCTTGACGCGACTTAATAATAGTTGAACTCAAGCTTTCGCCCCGAACCTGTAGCGACTCTCGAAAATCCTGCATATCAGCAAGCAATCGTTCCCTTGATTGCAATGGCACCAACTTAGCAAACGCTTTATTCTGTTCGCACAAAATGATTTCTTCCCCCAGAGCAACTTGCTCTAATAAGGGTTTTAGATTGAGCAAAGCCTCTTCCACAGTGACTTTCAAATTTTTATCTCGTTACGATAATTCATCTCGATCATAACCCAGCTTTAGGCTTAACATTGAAACCCCACCCACTCAACTCCGCTCACACCCTTGCTGCTGCATCCACAAGGCGATCACCTAGATGGGGTCAAGCCTGCGATCCTACTGAGTTGTCGGTGCCAGGACTGCGATCGCCTCTCTACAACTAATGCCGTCATTGAAGTGATGAGTTTAGTCTGTGATAGCTAGATCTTCCAAAGCGATTACACATCAACAGTCCGCGCTTGACTGATTGAGATGAAAAGGGCGATCGCGTTTCGATACAATAGGAGCCATCCCCAGTATTTTTAGCCATGACCATCGCCCTCCAACCCGAACAAGAAGCATTTATCCAAACCCAGCTTTCCACAGGACAATACTCTAGCGCAGCCGAAGTCATCACTGAAGCACTCCGGCTATTAGAAAAACGTAACCACTATGACCAGTGGGTTGAAGACGTTCGTGCCAAAATTGACATCGCCGCCGAACAACTTGATCGCGGTGAAGGGGTTGATGGAGAGACTGCAATCTCCCAGCTTAAAGCAAAGCTACAGCAAGCCCGTGAATCCTAATGCTCAACCTCAATACATCATTTCTCCCGCCGCCATCCGCGACCTGGATGATATCACCGACTATTTTGCAGAACATAACATTGATGCAGGTGATCGGCTTCTGGATGAATTCAGTAAAAAGTGTCGCTACCTGACACAATTTCCGCTCATGGGTCGGAGCTATAGTGAAATCCGTTCTTACCTACGGGGGCTTCCCATGCAAAGTCGCATCATCAATAACGGTATAGAAATCATGCGGGTGATTAAAGGTGATCGCGATCTAGAAGCCGTTTTTGAAAAAGACTCATAGTTTCATTTGCTAATCTAACGGCAACACTAGTACAGGGTGGCGGAATTCCATCCAGCAATCGGTGTTAATTATGAACCGATTGCCTGATACCTAAAGTTTTAAATGGTCAGCTTACTTCAGCCAAGCTGTGCTAGAAAAAATCTGCACTACTACAATGTCAAATGCCTTCAATGCAATTGAAGCAAACGCTTAATGGATCGTCTCGTTCTATTTTGGCGTCTGATGGCTTTTCCTATTCGCGGGTGATAGGTAGTGCCAACCAATCGCTTAATGTTTGGGCTAACCATTCTAGTTCTGGCTGCGTGAGCATTGAGCTGCCAAAAAATCCATATTTACGGATGCCCGCCCAAATCAGAAGCTGGGGTTTCACCTCAATGCGATCGCCATCGGAGTCTCTCTTAAAATATCCTTTGGTAATTTCTAGTTTAGAAATGTCTTTGCGTCGGCTAGGGGGTGGGATGGAACGGCTAAATCCAAACATCTCACAGTCTTGACGGATCTGCTGCGTGTTGAGCGTGAGGCGCACTCTCCCCCAAAGGCCAAACAACACACCGCCAGCCATGCCTAACCCAACGGTCCAAAACGGTAGCGAGAATAAACTGAACATCAAGTTAATTGGAAAAGGTGCCATGAGGGCACCCCCTGTCCAAAAAAAGATGAAGGAATTCCAGGCGATCGCAAATATTCCCATAAACACAAGTCCTGCCTTTCCGGTGGCGGTGGAGGCGGCAGGTGGCAACACAATTTCAAGAGAACTCGCAGTTTTGGTCAGCACCACTTTACTGTGGGCAGGTTGGCGAACCAGTGCTTCAAAATTGGCATTCCGCTCTTGTAGCGCACTCAACGCTGTCTGTGCCGAAGAGAACCGCTGACTGAGGCTGGGCTGGATCATCCGTCGCAGCCACTGCTCTAAACCCGAACTTAGATGCGCTACGTCTTCAAAATGAAGGCGCTGGTCTACTTGCGGTAAATCGGCAGGATGTTGACCCGTAGCAAGATAGATCAGGGCTGCACCCAAGCTATATAGATCAGAAGCAGGCACCGCACGATCTCCAAATTGTTCTGGAGGCATGTAGCCGTAGGTGCCCACCACGGTGAAGGTTCCCCCCGCAGGAGCCGCCTGCACAGAACCAAAATCGACCAGATACACTGACCCAACGCTGTTTCCGGTGCGATTACCAAGCAGAATATTGCTCGGCTTAATATCGCGATGAATCACCGCTGGTGCGCGTTCGTGAAGGTAGCGCAGAATTTCGAGCAGGGCTGTTGCCAGCTCCACTAGCTCCGCTTCACTAAATGTTCGACCTGCCTTGATATGCGCTTCTAAAGACTGAGCCGGAATATAGGTCTGCACTAAGGCAAACCCTTTGCCAGAAGGCAAATCTAGATCGAAGTAGTCAAGATAGCGCGGAATAGCTGGATGATACAGATCTTTGAGGGTTGCAGCCTCACGTTCAAATAGCTTGAGGTCTTCCCAGGCAAAATCTTCTCCAAAAGAAAGGCGTTTAATCACAACCTGAGCGTTGGTTTGGAGATCACGAGCCAGCAGCGTATAGCGCCCTGGACGCTTACCTAACTGTTGCTCAATTTGGTAGCGATCGCCAAACAATTCGCCTGGTGTTTTACCAAAGGTTTTTGACTGCATCGCTGCCCCTAGGATTTAGACACTAGACCTATGTTGCCCAAATTTGCTCCATAATGATGTGCAGACACATCTTTTAGGATGCGACGGTTCCCAGTTGGGTGAGGTACTTGAGGGCAGCAGCAGTATATTGAGCGCACCGCAGCGGCGAACTATCGTAGAAGTCATCCCAGGCTTGACTCTTGTACTCATCGTAGCGATCGCCCCGTTCCTTAAACTGCTCTAGATAAGCCAGCCGTACCGCGTGACCAATCAACACATCCATCACCAAATAGTCTTCTAGGTAAAACGTAGGGTTGGCTTCCACAATTGCTGCCAGTTCCATGAGGGTCTCAATATTGAGCTGACGATACTGGGGTGCGCTAATTTTGTTGAGCAGATGCTCAATGCGAAGGGCAAAATTGGTCTCGCCAGGGGTCATTTCTGACAAAATCGCCTTGCTGTCTAGACGGTTACGCCGCTCTAACTTATCGCCCACAATGATGCCTTTGCAGTGCTTCAGCAACTGCCACACCCGTGGACAAAATTGAGGCGGCAGGCGGTTCAACATCCCTTGAAGTTCGCGTTTGCGGTGCCAGCTACTTCCTGGCTGCTCTTCTACCGCGTTGCTTTCTGGCTTCACAATCCACTCAATCGACTGTTGAGGGCTGCGTAGGTGTAAAGACTCTTGACTCAATAGCTCTTGGTTCAGCACTTCATAATCAATCAGCGCCTTACGGAGCCGTTCTTTCACTTCAAAGGGGCTAAGGTTCATCAACTGCTCATAGGCTTCGTCTTGCGTCAGATGATGCTCACTCGCCAGTTCGCTGATCATCAGCAAAATAAAGTACCCGACTCGCAGCGTGAGTAACCCGTCAAACAGCTTGGGTTCTGCCTTCAGCAGCAGATTGAGATAAATGATGACCTCTTGGGTCAGGGCGCGATCGCGGATATCTTCTCGGCAGAACACCGCAATTTTTTCCATGATTTCAAAATGCGACATAGGCCGCGAAATCAGGGACGCAGAACTATAAGACTTACCCACCGCCACCTGTCGCTGCCGCACCAAAATATGGGTCAGAGAATCTGAAAGGGTAATATCCACCTTGTCCAATAGCCCTGCCACTCGCCGGATGATGCTCCAGAGCCGCAATTCCCCTGCCTTATCGTAGACCTCGTTCAGTAAATCCTGAACCGTGACGGACTCTTGGCGTTGACCTAGCCCTGTGTCAAAGGCTAAACCCTTGAGGTGAATGAGCGTTTGCAGTAGCTCCACCTGTTCGTAGAGGTTGGTAGACTGCCTAAGCCGTTTGAGAAGAAGAGGAATATTGGTTTCCCGCTCTAGATTCATCTCTAGGGTGTAGGTAAGCGGCTTGCAGTTTTCAGGGTCTAGGGGTAAGTGAATCGAAACTTGCCTAGGATCCATCCGGTCAGAGGGAACAAACTCAAACTCCCGTAGCGCGTCCATCCGCTCAACTCCAGCCATTAGCAAAAGCTGCTGAAGTGGCCCCAGCTTCACCTTTACCCCATTACATTCGCCGCTGTTCAGTTCTTGAAACAAATGCAGAAGCGGCCTACGCCCTCCCAA
>JAGVDA010000031.1 GCA_020058975.1 Thermosynechococcus sp. WC_1
CTTGGAACTCGTGCGGGCCAGAGACCTGTGGCATTTAACTAGTCGGGTGAATCGCAAGATTTTAGCCCATACCCTGTGTTGTTGGCTTAATCGTCAGCTTGGCCGGGAATTGCTCCAATTCGACGGCCTCGTTAACGACCACTAAAAGTTGCACATCACCTAATATTGCCAGCCCTGCCAACAATAGCTAAAAGCGGCGCGGCGCTTCTGAGCCATTTCCGTCATCAATTCAGCCACTCTAGTATCTACTTCCTCTAGGGGGATTTCGCCTTGCTGATAAGCAGCTTCTAACCGATCTAGCTTGTGCCAGTATTCTTTTGTTGCTTCGAGAAGATTGGGGAACATAAACTGATAATTTTGACTGTGATTGACTGCTAGAGCCAGTAAGAAAATGATTAATGCTGCCACAGAAGATTTGGTGATAGCACTAAGTGTTAACATTTATTACTTTCTACTATAAAGAATTATTACAAATCCTGCATCATCGTCCCGAAGGTGCAATCTATCTGACCTGCTAAGAGGTTTAGGTAGAGAAATGAGTATCAATAACTTCTGATTGACACTTTCTTCAGTGATTAAAACGGCGTTGTTGCATGAATTAAATATTAGGCAAAGCGATGGTCATCATCACCAAAATTAGTCATTGATCATGATGGAATTGGGTTTAGCGATCTGAATCATACGATTCAATGCAGCGCATTGAACAAATAGCTCCACAGCTTGATTATCAAATTTGCGAGAGCGAAGTTTACCACCAAAGATAGCCTTGAGTCTAAACATGGTGTTTTCAGCCAGAGAGCGACGATGGTAACTAGAGTCTCGTTTCCATTTCTTTCTTCCATGACGACGAATATATCGCAGATTCTCATCTCTAGGATGAGGTGATGCTTGACAGTTGCCATGCTGCCAAATAACAGCATCTTTACGAGGTGGAATTACAGCAGATGCTCCTTTTTGCTCAATTTCGTCATAGCAATGGCTATGGTCATAGGCTCCATCCGCTGTCACTTGTGCCAGCTCTGCTTCAACCTGGTCAAGCAAAGCACTTAAAACCTCTCCATCATGAACATCATTGCTAGTTACAACCGCCGTCATGATTTCGCCAGTTGTTTCATCGATACCCAAGTGCAGTTTTCGCCAAGTACGGCGTTTACTGATGCCGTGTTGCCTAGTCTTCCATTCCCCTTCGCCATAAACTTTGACCCCAGTTGAGTCAACAACTAGATGAACAGAGCCACTTTTAGGCACGACAGGCAAGATGACTTCGAGCTTTCCCATCCGACGGGATACTGTACTGTGGTCGGGCACATCTAAATCTATTCCCATCAATGTAAACAAAGATTCCAGAAGTCCTTCGGTTTGTCTTCCTGCCTGGTTATATACCGATTTCATGGTCACAAAAGTGATGATTGACAAATCACTGTAATCTTTGGAGGCTCCTGGTTTACCGCTTGGGATTTCGTTGTACCACGCTTCTATCACTGCTTCATCCAACCAAAATGTCAGGCTTCCTCTATTCTTCAACCCTGCGTTATACTCAGACCAGTTGCGGATGCTACTTTTCATAGCTTTGATATTGTTTGTTGGTAGTACTTTAAACTATGCTGTAATCCCTCATTCATGCAACAACGCCGATTAAAACTCTCCAATAATCAACAACCAAAACTCAATGCAGCGGCCAGACCCCGCCAATCCACAGGCTCCCAATCACCCACCCCCCAAAACCCTACGCGCATCCCGCCAAGGCAGAGCCTCACCGCCCACCAGCACCACGATCGCATGACAACGAGCATCGCTATAGCTGTAATCCACTAGTCCAGCAGCTTTAACCAAATCATACCAAGCCTTAAACTCCACGGCTTCCACCTGATCAACAGGCTTAGGCTCCCTATAAACGTCCGACAACGGAATCACCTCCGGCTTATTGAAGCCCATTTTCTCCCTCAGCCGCTCCATCTTCTCCATAATTCCAGTGGCTGCTGGAGCTGCTGGCTGACATCGGGACTCTTCGATCGCCACCATCTTCTGGGCGATCGCATCCCAAGGAGCCTCACCAACCAAAGATTCCGAAGGCTCAACCTCAGCCTCCAACGCAAGCACGGGAGCGATCGGCTCCATCACTGGCTGACAAACCTGAGAAGCGTCATCGATCCTCAATAACTGCTGCGTCTGAGCCGTAGCCTCGCTGTCAATCAACGGCTTCGGCTTCAGAACACCGGGAGTATCATAGGTCACACCCAGCAGCTCACACTTAGCCTTCTCCGCCACTTCCCGCTCTAAACGTCGCTGATACTCGTTCCACATCAGCCCCGCCTTGAAGGGATTGCTGAGTACCTGAGCTGCTAACTCCACCGCACGAGCCGTACTGTTGCCAGATTCGCCCATCTTACTTTGCTCAATGTAGGACCTAAAGCTGAGGTTGACGTTGCCGTGGACATCGGCCCAGGGCTTCTGATCGATCGTCCCTACCTGCAAACCAGCGCAGTACTCCGTCCAATGAGTCCCAGTACCTCTGTCGATCGTCTTCTGCACCTCGGATTCCACCCACTTCGATGGCGTATGAAGGCGCGGATTGTTGACGGCATGAGCGTACAGCGCGGCCATGAAGCTTTGTAGCTCTTCTAACGATTGCCAGAGTCCATTTTGCTGACCAAATTCGACCCAAGTAGCATCATGCCTAGCTGAACGGCGTTCCTTTCGAGTAGGTTTAATGGGGCTTACGATGGTTTTTTCGGCGGCGGCGGAATATTCGTCAACACTAGGAACTGTTTCAGTACAAGGGGCTTTGGCTTGTTCAGTTTCGCAGGAGTCGATGTTGCTCGTTTCCGGTTCTAGGGTTATTGATGGTAACTCTACCTGGCTGGAATACAAATATGAATCAGACCAAACATCAATCTCCTCCTCATTTGAAAATTGAGGGGTAGGGGAGAGATCTTGTATTTGTTTAGATCTGTATTTATTTGAATCTGTATTTATTATGTGCAGTTGTTTTTCTAACGCGGAAAAACCTGAATCGGTTTTTTTGTGTTTCTCATAACCATGCGGTTTACAGCCTTCA
>JAGVDA010000294.1 GCA_020058975.1 Thermosynechococcus sp. WC_1
CTGCCAGACTGCACCCCAGGAGATATTCTGGTGGTGATGGATACTGGCGCATATAACTACAGCATGGCATCTAACTACAATCGTATCCCTCGTCCTGCGGCGGTTTTAGTCAATGATGGAGAAGCAAGCCTCATTTTACGGCGAGAAACAAATGATGATTTAATTCGTCAAGACTGTCTTCCCGAAAGACTGCGGTAGCTTCGTTATACAGTTAAGTTCAATTTGATCTCCCCCATCACCTTGAACTTAACGGCCTTGAAACAAAAGGGAGAAGTTCAGTTCTATCGTTTCGATTCCATCGCGCGCAAAAGGTTAAGCCACAATCATGGAAGCGCTAAAGCAATGGCTGTCTGACCATCAATGGACTCAGTCTTTGTTTTTGCTGACGACTGATGTTGGCCTGGTTCTCGCGCTGACCTATATTGTGCTGCTCGTCATTGCGGAACGACGCACCCTTTGGATGGTGCGTGGGTTTATCTTTTTGATGCTGGCGGCTGCCATCAGTCAGCGGCTTCAGTTGACGCTTCTAAGTTTTGTACTCAATAACCTCGTGATTGGCTCTGCGGTGGCAATGGCGGTCATTTTGCAGTCTGAGGTGCGCCGCTTTCTAGAGCAGTTAGGTCGGGGGGAATTACTGAACCTGCTGCGCCCTAGTCAGCGGGCAACCCTTGGCTCAGATAGCATCATTGATGAAATCGTGGATGCCATTCGAGATCTATCTCAAAGCCGGACGGGGGCGCTGCTGATGGTGGAAACCACCAACACTCCCGTTGATGAGCGCGATTTTTCAGTGCCAGGGGTTCGGTTAAATGCAGAGGTGTCTCGGGAACTGCTGCAAACCCTTTTTCAAACGACGACGTTGCTTCATGATGGAGCCGTCTTAATTCGAGGCTCTAAGATTGTGGCAGCAGGCATTATTCTGCCCATTTCAGATCGAGACGCCTCAAGGCAGTTGGGCACCCGTCACCGCGCCGCCATGGGCATTACCGAACGAGTCAATAACTGCCTTTGCATTGTTGTTTCTGAAGAGACTGGCTCAATTTCGCTTGCCGAAAAAGGCGTCTTAAATCGTCCATTGACTAGCAGTAAACTGAGAGAGCTGCTAGAGAACCGACTGACCTTTTCAATAGACCGCGAAGTGGTAACGTCAGGACTGCCTCGGTTTTTACAGCGGTTTACAAAGAAGAGCGTGGGCTTATTGTCGCGCCTTCTGAATTTTTTAGTCACTCGTAAGAAAACATGACCGTGAATCCCGCCGTGCTCAATAGCCTGCCCAATGATCTTGATGTACTGCGTCTGCCCAAGCACGTTGCGGTCATTATGGATGGCAATGGACGCTGGGCGCAACAGCAAGGACAGCCTCGCTTTATGGGCCATCGGCGGGGGGTGGATACCCTGAAGGAAATTTTGCGCTGCTGTAAAGATTGGGGCATTGAGGCACTGACGGCCTATGCCTTTTCAACTGAAAATTGGGGTCGCCCCTTAACCGAAGTCGATTTTTTGATGACGCTGTTTGAGCGGGTGCTTCGGCGAGAACTCAAGGAAATGATTGAGGAAGGGGTGCAGATTCATTTTGTGGGCGACCTCCAGGCGCTGCCCAAGTCGCTCCAGGAAGAGATTGATCGGGCGATGGTGGCAACCCAGCACAATACCAAAATTAAGTTTGTGGTGGCGACTAACTACGGCGGTCGTCGGGAAATCTTGGAAGCCTGTCGGGCGATCGCCCAAAAAGTCCAGCGCGGTGAATTTACCCCCGCAGACATTGACGAAGGCATTTTTGAACAGCATCTCTACACCAAGGGCATCAGCCACCCAGACCTACTAATCCGCACCAGTGGAGAGATGCGCGTGAGCAACTTTCTGCTGTGGCAGGTGGCCTACGCCGAACTCTACGTCACCCATACGCTCTGGCCTGATTTTGACCGAGAAGCCTTTCATAAAGCGCTTCAAGACTACCAGCAGCGGCATCGTCGATTTGGAAAGGTAAAATAGCAGCAATTGCCGCCCAGCTTTCCCTAGAAGTCTCCCTAGAAAAAACAGAATTAAGGCCCTGCCAAAATCGCGTCTTCGATATCTTGGCGACTCAGAGAATACTTAAAGGTTCTGCGAACGTTCAGTGCCTGACGCTGGGGTTCTTCATATAGAATCGAAAGCTCTTCAATGTCTAATCGAATTTCGGCTGACCAAGTTGTGCTGGTCAGATGCCAGAGATGAAGTTGCTCAACGTCTCGCTCACAGCCTCGCGCCCTTAGCCATTGCTCAATATCTGGCAGTGTGTGGTTGTAGAGCGGGGTTTCGGGGATGGGTAAAGAAGAATTCATGCTCGCTAATGCTCTGGGTATGCGTTCAATCAGTGGGTGCGTTCAATCAATGCTAAGTCTTAGTCTTACGGTCGGCTGTAGTGAGGTCTGGGCGTTGCGTCCTTACAGATATTTTAAGCTGCTGTTCTTTTAACAACGGTGATTTTAGAGATAGGTTTGTAGGGGAAGCCGTTTGAACAACCATTTCGCCCCTCGCAATGCCTAAGATAACGGCTAGCACAAGGCAAATTAAAAACGTGATGCCCAAAAGGAACACCGCAAAAATTTCACCCGGCGACAAAGACCGTTCTTTCGGGTCTAGGTAGGCAGAAGCTGAAGCCCTAAACCGATTATCTTGAGAAACCGAGTCATGACGTTGAGCAGAACTCAATTCTGACTGTTGTCCCTTATCGTAAGCTGCCCGACGCTCAGGACTATTTAAGACCGCATATGCTTCTTTTAGCTCCCGAAACTTTTGGCCTGCTGCGTCTGGCGGTAGAGCGGTCGTGTCAGGATGATAGAGTTTGCTTTTACTCCGATAGGCTCTACGAACCTGATCTGCCGTTGCAGAACAAGGCAGATCTAGCAGCTCATAATAGGTGGGGATAGTCCCTAAACGCTTCGTAAAGCGTGCTGGTAGATTATTCCCAAACGAATCCTGAGTCACAGCAGCCCATCTCAATACATGGTTGTTATTGTAAGCATCCAGTGATGCCAATAGCTAGGCTAATGATTAAGGCCATCTCTTGAGGATAGGTTGTGGAAGCGACTGATTCGCCTACTTGACCAGTTCAAAGACTTGGAACATGGGTAAGTACATTGCTACGAGGATAGATCCGACCATGCCCCCCAGCAGCACGATCATAATGGGTTCCATGATGCTCGTCATGGCTTTGACGGCCTGTTCTACTTCGTCCTCGTAGAAATCTGCCACCTTCATGAGCATTTTATCAATTTCCCCTGTTTCTTCTCCAACGTTAATCATTTGGGTTGCCAACACCGGAAAGACTTTCTCTCGCTGTAAGGCCAAACTCAGCATCCCACCGCCTTGCACTTCTCGACGGGCTTCATCCACGGCATTCGAGATAATTTGGTTGCCTGCGGTGTCTCGCACAATTTCTAACGCCTGTAGAATTGGCACGCCAGAGCGAGACAAAGACCCAAAGGTTCGGCAAAATCGAGCCACAGCCGTTTTTTGAATCAGATCGCCAAAGAGAGGAACTTTTAGAGAGAGTCGGTCAATGGTTTCGCGGCCTGTACGGGTCTTGTAGTATTGCTTAAGACCAAAAATGCCTCCCCCAACAAAGACTAAAAATGTAATCGCATACTGCGGCGTTCGTAAAAAGACGCTTAGGTTTACAAGTATTTGAGTAAATGCGGGCAGTTGACCTCCAAGCTGCTTAAAGATCCCGTCAAAGACTGGAATCAAGAAAATCACCATGCCAAAGAAAATCGTAACGGCAATAAAGGTTACGACCACTGGGTAGGCTAACGCAGACTTAATTTGGTTATTGAGTCGGGTTTGATCTTCTAATAGCTTGGAGAGTCGATTGAGGGTTTCGTCCAATACCCCGCCTGTTTCCCCTGCCTGAATCATGGCGACGTATAGCTCATCAAATGCCTCGGGATGCGATCGCATTGCTTCTGAAAGACTCATGCCCTGCTGCACGTCCGCATTGACCTGAAGCAAAACTTTCTTAAGCTTTGGATTGGTACACTGGTCTGCCATAACGCCAAGACCGCGCACCATCGCAACGCCAGCATTGACGAGCGCCGCAAACTGCCGCGAAAAGATCGCCTTGTCTTTGACCTTAATGGAGCCGAGAAAATCGAGGTTAATCTCAAAATTGCCATCAATCTTAAGCCCCTGGTCTTCTTTGACATCCGTGACCTGAAGCCCCTGACGCTGGATGGTCGTGCGAGCCTCCTTGAGAGAGTTTGCAGTAACTTTTTGACTACTGCTTTTTCCAACAGAATTTTTGGCACGAACAACGTAGGTAGGCATATCTAAATACTCTTAGCGCTTATCAACAAAACAAGAGAAGAAACGTTGGAAAGAAGGAATGACAGAAAAATTTGGAGTGGAACTTAAAACGGAGTGAACCCTTGCGTAGCGCTGAATGCTAGTATCGGCGCTGATTTGCGCCAGCCATCTCATTTCCCCCAACAGGGCCTGCCCCCATTAATCGCTGTAGCTCATCGGGTCGAGACGTTTTGGAGACGGCAGACTCAAAGGAAATAGTGCCCGCACGATATAGCTCAGCTAAAACCTTCTCTAGCGTTATCATTCCGAGCTTGCCGCCAGTTTGGATAGCGGAGTAAATTTGTGCCGTTTTGCCTTCGCGGATTAGGTTGGCGATCGCCGGAGTCACCACCATAATTTCCTGGGCAAGAGTTCGACCATACTCACCAGGCTTCACATTCTTGCGAGGCACCAGCGTCTGACTAAACACCGCCACCAAAGAGCCAGAAAGCTGCACACGCACCTGTGTCTGCTGCTCTGGAGGGAACACATCCACCATCCGGTCTACGGTTTGAGAGGCAGAACTGGTGTGGAGCGTCCCAAACACCAAGTGACCCGTTTCTGCAGCGGTAATCGCAAGCTGAATGGTTTCTAAATCTCGTAATTCCCCCACCAGCACCACGTCCGGATCTTCGCGCAGTGCAGCCCGTAGCGCATTAGCAAAACTGCGGGTGTCTTCTCCCACCTGACGCTGGTGGATTACGCTCTTGACGGGTTCGTAGACAAATTCAATGGGGTCTTCAATGGTTAAAATGTGCTCCGCTCGGGTCACATTAATATTGTTAATCATCGAAGCCAGGGTTGTAGACTTCCCAGAACCTGTTGGCCCCGTGACCAAAATCAAGCCGCGCGGCTTCTCCGACATTTCCCGCACGATGTTTGGTAGACCCAGGGTTTCGATAGTAGGGATTTTAGAACTGAGCGCCCGTAGTGCCGCCGCATAGGTGCCGCGATCTTTATAAACATTGACCCGAAAACGTGCCAAACCCCGAACGCCATAAGAGCAGTCTAGCTCCCAGTTTTGCTCTAGATTTTTACGCTGGGTATTATTGAGCATACTAAAGATCAGCCGTTGGCACTGCTCTGCCGACAGCGGATCGCGATCTGTGGGCGTTAGCTTGCCGTTGACTCGAATGTAGGGTGGTAGCCCAGCCGAAACGTGGAGGTCAGAACCGCCCCGCTCCACCACTTCTTCCATCAAGTCTTCAATCATGTATTCCATGAACGTAAATCCCCAGTTGTGCCGTTAAGTTGTTATTAGACCCTGTGGGGTCGCGCTATTCTTCAAATCGAGGCGTCATACAGTAAGGGCAGTCAAGCCACTCCTGTTTTACATCTGCGCTGCAAACACGGCAGGTGAGAGAGGTCTTGCGCCGCGCCTTTAGCTCAGCCTCTAAGCCGGAGTCTGTAAAAGTGACGCGCTCAACTTCATCAAGGGTTGTTTCGCCGTTTTTGACCAAGTTTAGACTGTAGGCCAGAAGCGTTATCATGCCTTCCTCAACGGCCACCTCTTTGATTCGCTCCGTGGGTGCGCCTTCTGTTATAAAACTCTGAAGCGTTTCGGTGATGCGCATAATCTCATAGACCCCGACGCGACCCTTGTAGCCAATGCCATTACATTTTGAGCAAACCGAGCGACTCGCCTGAATTTCATCAGGGGAGAGGGTATTAGCTCGATAAAATGTAATCTCTGTACCTGCGGATGCAGACATGCCAAAGCGAGAGAGATCGGTCGGTGAAGGCTGGTAGGGTATTTTACACTCAGTGCAGACACGACGCACCAGTCGCTGGGCAACTACACCAATTAAAGAAGCCGAGACCATGAATGGCTCAACGTCCATTTCGGATAGACGGGCGATCGCACTAGCTGCGTCATTAGTGTGCAGCGTTGTCAAAACCAAGTGACCCGTTAACGCCGCCTCAATTGCCGTCTTTGCCGTTTCCTTATCGCGAGTCTCACCCACCAGAATCACATCAGGATCCTGCCGTAGAAACGCGCGCAGAATCGACGCAAAGTCCATTCCCTTATCTCGAATCACCTGCACCTGGGTCAATCCAGGCAGCGTATACTCAATGGGATCTTCTGCTGTACTAATGTTTTTGCCCGGATCATTACATTCAGCAAGCGCCGAGTATAGCGTCGTCGTTTTCCCAGACCCTGTCGGTCCTGTAACCAGAACCAGACCAAAGGGACGGCTGACCATGTCTCGAACAATTTCGAGACTTTCAGGATCAGTAATAAGCTTATCAAGACCCAGCTGCGTTGAAGAATTGTCCAGAATCCGTAGCACCACCTTTTCGCCAAAGCGACTCGGCAGCGTACTGACCCGAAAATCTACCTTCCGACCCTGAAATAGACGCCGAATCCGACCATCTTGAGGCTGACGCCGCTCTGCAATATCCAGATCCGCAATAATTTTGAACCGCGAAATCACCGCCGAGATAATTTTTCGGGGCAGGGGCGGGAAAGCATACCCCAACACCCCATCTTTGCGAAACCGAATCCGTAGGTTTTCC
>JAGVDA010000135.1 GCA_020058975.1 Thermosynechococcus sp. WC_1
AATGCTTTTTAGGGGTTGGAGTGGCTCACAGTTCAGACGAAATGGGTTTGACTCAAGCCTACGGGGAATTTCAGCAAGAAGCGTTGGCGCTCAAGCCAGACTATTGTCCTGATACTGTGAACACCAACGGATGGGATGCAACCCAACAATCCTGGAAAGCGCTATTCCCAGGGATAACGCTAATGCTGTGTTTCCTGCATACGGTTCTGGGCATTCAACAGCATTGCCGCAGAGATAAAGTTCTCTATAATCCCATCACAGATAAACTATGGGGACTCTTTCATGCATTGAATCCACCGCAGTTCGCACAACGTTTAAGACGACTTCAGGAATGGGCAAGCACCAATGTGTCTCATGAAATCGTTCTTAAAAAGCTGTTGGCACTCAAGGCCAAGGCGACTCAGTTTAAGCTGACCTTTGACGCGACTAAGGCTTACAGAACGAGTAATCAGGTTGACCGCTTGATCAACTATCAAGACCGCATCCTCTATCAAATGCAATATTTTCATGGTTCTGATGACTCTACCCGTATGGGCTTAAGGGCGATGGCGCTGTTGTGGAATTTTCATCCTTACTGCCAAAAGATCCAGGGGGACTGCGCTTTTACCTACTCTCCCTTTAGAGACTTCAATGGCTTTGCTTATGACAACCACTGGCTCAAGAATCTCCTCATTGCTTTCTCTCTCAATGGCAGAGGCATGGGCAAATTCCACAACACAAACTAATTTAGAATCAGATTCGTTTAGTTATCGAACAACCAGGAGAGCGCTACCTGCTCCTGCTAGAAGAACAAACCCTATCCCCCATGAGTTCCCTAGCCCTATTAGGGTTAAGCCAACGCGAAACTGAGGTTTTAGCTTGCGTAATGCAGGGCAAAGAGAATAAGGTGATCGCCACGCACCTCAGCATTAACGTCGGCACAGTCCGCAAACACCTAGAAAGTATTTACTGCAAACTTGGGGTACATAGCCGGACAGAGGCGATCGCCCAAGCATTACAAAAACTAGGGCTTCTCAACTCGTCCCCTCTGATTTAGCAGATTCACTTTGATGAGCCTGCATCAACACGCGATCGCATTCAATATCCAGCAGTCGCTTCTGAGCTAACGCTTCACCCACCGTAGGCGGGAGTGCTGCCATTGCCTCAGCGCGGCAGAGGGGTTTACGAGACATGTCAACCTGGTGGGTTAAGACATCGGCGATGATAATGGTGCGATCGCCCAAATCCACCTCATGCACCGTCCGGCATTCTGCCCAACCACAGGTTTCGGGCAAAATCGGAATCCCGTTAGCCGTTGTTTCAGTTAATATTCCATCAAACTTATCGATCTCGCGGCTTGATTGTAAACCAAACAGCGGTAGCCAATCCTGCTGCCCTTGCGCCAATAAATTGACCACAAAATGTCGGCTTTGCTGAATCAATGCAAACGTAAAATTACGCGGTGAAATCACGGTGACAATACGCAAATGCTCTGGCACTAAAGCTCCTGACGTTACCCAAGTGGTAATTTGTCCACTCACCTGACCGCTATGAGCCGCCGTAATGACGTAAAGTTCAGGATTAGTGAGATTAAAAATTGAGCTGTTCATAGGACAATGCAGTTATTCTCAACTTCGTGGTCAATTGTATGCGCTACTACCTGTAGATCCGCACCATGAAAAAACAGGTTAAGGTTAAACCGAACGCCAGAAAGCAGCAGCTCATTCAAGAGCCAGATGGCAGTTTAACGGTTCATCTAAAATCATCGCCCGTAGACAGTAAAGCTAATGCAGAACTCATTCAAGTGCTGTCCAAAGCCTTTGAGGTGCCAAAGTCCGCTATTACGATTAAATTAGGGCTTACATCCCGTCAAAAGCTAGTTGAAATTAACCTGGAGAACGCTTGAACCGATTTACGATGCTAAAACGAATGCTGCTCGGTCTAATGACAAGCAGCATCTTGCTGGGTCTGGTCACAACATGTTCCGTCACGTCTCTCGCACCAGCATCTCCCTACACCTACAAAAGACCGAGCTTTGACGGCACCGGAAAAGTCTATCTGGGTCGAGAAATAGCCCAGGTAATGGGCTATCAAGGGTCTGAGTGGCTCGAACGCAAAGATCGCGCCCAAGAGGAGCAGCCTCAAGCGTTAGTAGAGGCATTAGCGCTAAAGCCCACTGATGTGGTGGCTGACATTGGGGCAGGTACGGGCTACATTAGCCTAAAAATTGCCTCCAAATTGCCCCAAGGTCAGGTTTTGGCGGTGGATGTGCAGCCGGAGATGATTAAAATGCTGGGCGATCGCATTTCCCAGGCTCACCTCACCAACATCACGCCCATTCTAGGCACCGAACAAGACCCGAACCTATCCCCCAACAGCATCGACCTCGCCATTTTTGTCGATGCCTATCACGAACTCGCCTACCCCCGTGAAGTGATGACTGCCGTAGCGAAAGCCCTCAAGCCCAACGGCAGAATTGCGCTGGTTGAATACCGCGCTGAAGATTCTAAGGTGTTTATTAAGCCTCACCACAAAATGACCCAGGCTCAGGCGCGTAAAGAGATGGCAGACATTGGGCTGAAGTGGCAAGAAACTAAGTCTGTTTTGCCCCAGCAGCATTTGATGCTGTTTGCATCCACACAACCAGAGAATGCTAAGGAAAAGTGAAGAGTTGGACAGCGTAGAGGCGATCTCCGGACACCGCCACCCCAAACCCAAATCGACCATAGCGTCGATCTAGCAGAACTTGGCGATGCCCAGGGCTACTCATCCAGCCCCGCTCAAAAAACGCCAGCCTTTTATAACCCAACTCAGCACCAATTAAGGACGAATCTCTCAGCACCAGTAAATTTTCAGCCGCACCATTGCGTCCACCCACTGCCGCAAAGCGATCTGACGGCGTTTTACCCTCTGGTGAGTAGTGACTAAAGTAGTTTCGTCGCAGCATATCTTCTGCGTGCTTCTGAGCTGCCTTAGACAGCAAAGAATCTGCTCTGAGCCTAGGTAGACCATGCCGCATACGGTCTTGATTGGTTAATTCAAGCGCCATTTGACGGAGGGAATCAATTCGTCGAGGTTGATAAGCATAACGCTGACTCAAGGCTGACTTAGCCCATGTAGGCTTTACGAACGGAGATGACACCCCCCCAAGCCCCAAAGTCCAGAAACATGCCAAAAACGCACCTGCCAAAGGCTTCAGAATTCTTGACATGGTATATCAATGAAAGGAACAAACTCTAGATTTCCTTAACAATTGACGGCGTTAGATAGATTTTGTTTCTGAGCAGAGAAAAATACTGCTTTAGCCTAAATCTAGGGATCCTAGCAACGCCTTGCCTCAATAAGGGTGAATACACATTTACAAAGCAACGCAATCAAATTCAGGACTTTAGTTAAGAAAATTCATATAAATTCTTAATTTGCATCGCTAATTTAACTTTTCTAACGCTGCGTACCAACTTCGAGACGCTGTGACAGCCCGACACTTACAATACTCTTAAAGTTTTTGCTATAAAACCTTTGCCTAGACCATTCAAAGGAGCATTTAGGAATAATGACGCAATCTACCTATAAGCAGGTTGTCCAACCCTACAATGGCGATCCCTTCGTGGGGCATCTCGCCACCCCCATTTCAGCCTCTGATTTTACAAAAACCTTCATTGGCAACCTGCCAGCCTATCGGCCTGGTTTGTCTCCTCTATTACGTGGTTTAGAGATTGGAATGGCTCACGGCTATTTCTTGCTCGGTCCTTGGTACACATTTGGCCCTCTAAGAGACTCTGATGTTGCTGCTCTAGGTTCTCTGATCAACGTTGTGGCACTTTTGATGCTTGCCACCATGTGTCTCTCGGCCTATGGCATTGTCTCCTTTCAAAATGGACGCGCGGTAGGAACTGGCGACGCTGCCATGAACTCTTCTGAAGGGTGGAGCCTCTTTACTGGAGGGTTCTTCTTTGGTGGAATGGGTGGCGCTGCGGTTGCATACTTCCTACTGGCCAACTTTAGTGTTGTCGATGGCATTATGCGCGGCGTTTTCAATAATTAACGCTCATTAGCTTGCAAAGCGCTTCTGTGCAAACCCATCCCTTTAATTAATAGGAGAACTTAATATGACTGGTGACTACGCAGCTTCATTTTTACCTTGGATTCTTATTCCTGTCGTCTGTTGGCTTATGCCTGTAGTGGTTATGGGTCTTCTCTTTATTCACATTGAAAGTGACGCCTAGTAATTGAGCGCATAGGCTAATGATTTAGCCTATGCTTTTCATTCATTTAAAAACCTTTAGGACTGAACGTATTATTCAGCTTCTAGAGGTTTTTAAGTTTTTGAGGCTTACACAAAGACAATGCAATTCGCTGCGCACCTAGGGCAACAACAGCATCCCCCATTTTTACTTTTGTTAATGCGCAAGCCTGCCAAAGTTCTGGCAAACTAAACTGTTTTGCTGCTGAATAGGCAGCTTCTTCATACCCTGGAAGGCTAAAGGTGCCGCCCCCTAACGCAATTTTGGAGGGGTTGAGGAGGTTAATCACGGCTGCAAGGCCAAGGCCAAGCGCAAATCCTCCTGCCCGAATTGCTGCCAAAGCCAATTCATCATTCTCTTGTGCGCTCAACGCCAAAGACTGCCCATTGAAGCCGAACTGTTGAGCAATAAATGCCCCACCTGCAAGCTCATCCAATCGCTTGACTTGACCGTTTATAGAGATTGGCATGTAGCCCAATTCACCAGCCCAACCCTTTGCGCCCACTAAAGGGATGCCGTTGACTAAAAATGCTGCACCTATGCTAGTTCCCACCATAATGATTCCTGCATTTAGCCCTGGCTCAGCATCGGAAAACTCTTCAGCTAAGGCAGCATTGACATCATTGGTCACTTCGATCAAACAGCCTAAATCCGCTAGGGTTTCAATCGGGTTCCAGCCTTCTATCCGAGGCAACACATCACAGACCTTAATGCATCCTGTACAATCCACCAAACCTGGTATGGCAATACCTATGGCCTTAGGCGTGTCGTTGAAACCTTGAATAAATTCACGAATATTTTGTTCTACATCCGCTGCACTAAAGCAAACGCCAGTTGGAATCCGAACTCGTTTCTCGCCGCAAAGCATGAGTAACTTGGTTCCACCCAAATCAACCCCAATTGTTGTATCGCTTATCATCTTAAAAGTTTCGCTTCAGGCCGTTCAGCAATCGTCTAATTAATCAATTTATACAAGAAAAAGCCTCACTGTATCAGTGAGGCTTTTTCTTAATCAACTCAGTTTCAGAACTGCATCATCAACCAAACTTGCTGGCTGTCGAGGCAATCAAGAAAGCTGCGTAAGTTAGTACATAGCCAACGGTAAAGTGAGCTAGGCCAACCACACGAGCCTGAACGATAGATAGTGCAACGGGCTTGTCCTTCCAGCGAACGAGGTTCGCAAGAGGAGTACGTTCGTGTGCCCAAACGAGGGTTTCAATCAGCTCTTGCCAATAGCCTCTCCAGGAAATCAGGAACATGAAGCCTGTTGCCCACACAAGGTGACCAAACAAGAACATCCAAGCCCAGACCGAAAGATTGTTCATCCCGAAGGGGTTATAGCCGTTGATGAGCTGAGAAGAGTTGAGCCACAGGTAGTCACGGAACCAACCCATTAGATAGGTAGAGTTCTCGTTAAACTGTGCGACGTTACCTTGCCAAATACCGAGGTGTTTCCAGTGCCAGTAGAACGTGACCCAACCTACAGTATTCAATGCCCAGAACAGAGACAGGTAGAAGGAATCCCAAGCTGAGATATCGCAAGTACCGCCACGACCAGGGCCGTCGCAAGGGAAGGCATAGCCGAAGTCCTTTTTATCGGGCATCAGCTTAGAACCACGGGCATCCAACGCACCTTTGACCAAAATCAAGGTGGTGGTATGAAGACCCAGGGCGATCGCATGGTGAACCAAGAAGTCACCAGGTCCGATGGTCAAGAACAGGGAGTTTTTGCCGCTGTTAATGGCATCTAACCAGCCAGCCAGCCATACGTTTCCGTAGTTAGGGAAAGCGGTATAGGCAACGCTATCAGGATTTGAAAGTAGGGTATCAAAGCCGTAGAGCAGCTTACCGTGAGCGGCCTGAATCCATTGAGCAAACACAGGCTCAATGAGAATCTGCTTCTCAGGGGTACCAAAGGCAACTACAACGTCGTTGTGGACATAGAGGCCAAGGGTATGGAAGCCTAAGAATAAAGAAACCCAGCTCAGGTGAGAGATGATGGCTTCTTTGTGCTCTAGCACCCGTGCCAATACGTTGTCTTTATTGGCGACGGGGTCGTAGTCACGCACCAAGAAAATGGCACCGTGAGCAAACGCGCCCACCATCAAAAAGATCGCAATGTACTGGTGATGAGTGTACAGTGCAGCCTGCGTCGTATAGTCCTTTGCAATGAAGGCATAGGACGGCATGGAGTACATGTGCTGAGCAACCAGAGAGGTGACGACGCCTAGACAAGCTAGGTGCCAGCCCAACTGGAAGTGAAGCGAGTTGTTGTAGGTATCGTACATACCTTTATGGCCTGCACCCAAACCACCCGCAGGAGGTCTGTGAGCATCCATGATTTCCTTCATGCTGTGACCGATCCCAAACTGGGTTCGGTACATGTGACCCGCAACGATGAACAGAACGGCGATCGCCAAATGGTGATGCGCAATATCCGTCAGCCACATCGCTTCAGTTTGAGGATGAAACCCACCCAAAAAGGTAAGAATTGCAGTCCCAGAACCTGTGGAGGTACCAAACAGATGACCTGCCGTATCAGGATTCTGAGCGTAAACGCCCCAGTTACCTGTAAAGAACGGCGTTAGACCTGCTGGATGTGGAGGGACGGACATGAAGTTGTCCCAACCCACATGCTGACCGCGTGACTCAGGAATCGCCACGTGAATCAAGTGACCGGCCCAAGCCAAGGAGCTAACCCCAAACAAACCAGCCAAGTGGTGATTTAAGCGAGATTCAGCATTCTTGAACCAAGACAAGCTAGGGCGGAACTTAGGCTGAAGGTGAAGCCAGCCTGCAAACAGCATGACCGAAGCCAGAAGCAGCAGGGCAATAGCACCCTGATAGAGTTCTGCATTGCTGGTCATCCCGATGGTGTACCACCAGTGGTACACACCGGAGTAAGCGATGTTAACAGGGCCGTTTGCGCCACCCTGGGTAAAGGCATCCACTGCTGCTTTACCAAATTGAGGATCCCAAATTGCGTGAGCAATGGGGCGAACATTGAGGGGGTCTTTAATCCACTGCTCAAAGTTACCTTGCCAAGCAACGTGAAACAGGTTGCCGGAAGTCCAAAGAAAGATGATTGCGAGATGACCAAAGTGGGAGGCGAAAATCTTTTGGTAAAGATTTTCTTCCGTCATTCCGTCATGACTCTCAAAATCGTGAGCCGTTGCAATCCCGTACCAAATACGACGAGTCGTCGGGTCTTGGGCGAGATCCTGGCTAAATTTAGGAAATTTAGTTGCCATAGTTTAGTATTCTCCTCGCCCTACCCTACAGAAAGTATATGAGCATGGAAGAATGCCCAGGTGGTCGCAATACCTCCAAGAAGGTAGTGAGCAACCCCAACCGCACGGCCTTGAATAATACTCAAAGCGCGAGGCTGAATCGCAGGAGCAAGCTTTAGCTTGTTGTGTGCCCAAACGATAGACTCAATCAGCTCTTGCCAGTAGCCACGACCACTAAACAAGAACATGAGGCTGAAGGCCCAAACAAAGTGAGCGCCCAAGAACATCAAACCGTAGGCTGACAGTGCCGAACCATAGGAGTTAATGACCTGAGATGCCTGTGCCCAGAGGAAGTCTCTTAGCCAGCCGTTAATTGTAATTGCGCTTTGAGCGAAATTACCGCCAGTGATATGAGAGACAGAACCATCTGCGCCAACCGTACCCCAAACGTCAGACTGCATCTTCCAGCTAAAGTGGAAAATCACAATTGACAGAGAGTTATACATCCAGAACAGACCCAAGAAGACGTGATCCCAACCAGAAACCTGGCAGGTGCCGCCCCGTCCGGGACCGTCACAAGGGAAGCGGAAGCCCAAGTTAGCTTTGTCTGGAACCAGACGAGAGCTACGAGAGAACAAAACGCCTTTGAGCAGAATGAGTACCGTTACATGAATCGTGAAGGCATGGATATGGTGAACCATAAAGTCCGCCGTACCCAGTGCAATGGGCATCATCGCCACTTTGCCGCCAACCGCAACAATACCGCCGCCAAAAGCATGGCTTACAGTCGCCAAAGCGTTGGGTGCAGTTGTTCCAGGGGCTAAAGTATGCAGATTTTGAATCCATTGTGCAAACACGGGCTGAAGTTGAATGCCCGTATCAGAGAACATGTCTTGGGGACGACCCAAAGCACGCATAGTGTCGTTATGGACGTAGAGGCCAAAGCTATGGAAGCCGAGGAAAATACAGACCCAATTGAGATGAGAAATAATTGCGTCACGATGGCGCAGAACGCGATCTAGCAGATTATTTTGATGGGTGGCAGGATCGTAATCTCGCACCATGAAAATTGCTGCGTGAGCTGCTGCACCGACGATTAGGAAGCCACCAATCCACATGTGGTGCGTGAACAAGCCGATCTGAGTCGGATAGTCCGTCGCAATATAGGGATAAGGAGGCATGGCATACATGTGCTGAGCGACCAAGATGGATAAAGAACCCATCCAAGCCAAGTTCCAAGACAGTTGGCAGTGCCAAGAAGTCGTGAAAATTTCGTACATGCCCTTGTGGCCTTCGCCAGTGAAGGGCCCCTTGTGCGCTTCTAATACTTCTTTGAAGCTGTGGCCAATGCCCCAGTTGGTTCGGTAGAAGTGACCTGCAATGATGAGCAGTACAGCGAGTGCCAAGTGATGGTGAGCTGTATCTGAGAGCCATAAACCGCCGGTGACGGGGTTAAGACCACCCTTGAAGGTCAAGAAGTCAGCGTAAGCACCCCAATTCAAGGTAAAGAAGGGGGTCAATCCTTGAGCAAAGCTGGGATATAGCTCCGTCATGAGATCTTTATTTAAGATGAACTCATGGGGAAGCGGAATATCTTTAGGCGCAACGCCAGAATCTAAAAGCTTATTAATAGGCAAAGAAACGTGGATCTGGTGTCCTGCCCAACCGAGAGAACCACAGCCCAGCAAACCTGCCAGGTGATGATTCATCATCGATTCAACGTTTTGGAACCACTCCAGTTTAGGAGCGCGGACATGGTAATGAAACCAGCCAGCAAACAACATCAGAGCAGCCATGACTAAGCCACCAATGGCTGTGCAGTAGAGCTGATAGGAGTTTGTAATGCCGGAAGCACGCCACATTTGGAACAGACCAGATGTGATTTGGATGCCGTGGAAGCCGCCGCCCACGTCTGCATTTAAGATGCCTTGACCCACGATAGGCCAGACCACTTGGGCACTGGGCTTAATCGCGGTGGGATTCCCCATCCAGGCTTCATAATTTGAAAATCTAGCACCGTGGAAATACATCCCGCTCAGCCAGATGAACACAACGGCAAGGTGCCCGAAGTGAGCGCTGAAAATTTTGCGCGAGATGTCTTCTAAATCGCTGGTATGTGTATCGAAGTCATGAGCAAGAGCATGCAGGTTCCAAATCCACGTGGTGGTTTGGGGACCCTTAGCTAGGGTGCGGTCGAAGTGTCCTGGTTGTCCCCACTTCTCAAATGAGGTGGGAACGGGATTCTTATCGACAATCACTCTAGCTTTTGACTCTCGCTCCTTAGGGCTAATCGTCATTGAGACTCTCCTCTCTTTGAGCAAGCAAGGAACGAGGACTATCTTCCATGTTCTGGCGTTACGTTTGCAAAAATCACTGATTTGAAGGAGGAGCGCTGGTTTACCTGGGGGAACTTTGACCGATAGGCGGTCAACCTTAACCCAATCACCTGAGACTGACCTCATCCAAATTTAGAGACCTTGAGCACGTATCAGAACGACTGATCTTTCAATATTTATCAGCCTTGGAAGAGTTCTCACTAGTGAATTATAGGTGTCCTAACGGGCATTTTAAGGCAATTAACAATAATTAAGGTGTCCTATACGAGCCTCTCTGGGCTGCATCAAAAGAAACAATTGTGGGATTTACTTTAGGATTTATTTCAAAGCTTAATAATTCGCAATTATTGAGGCTGCGCGACGATGGCCTTGGGCGAAACTTGATAGGGCTTAATACTTCACTTTCATGAGGCGATAGGGGTAAAGCCCTTTATTGGGTGGATGTTTGAGGCTTTCTTGTTGTGAAGCATCCGATCTTAAGGCTGATGCATAAAACATAAAGTTGAAGCCCCTTACCCTGGCGTGAAGAGCTGTGTTGAGGGCATCACGTCTTTATCTATGGAATGGATTGAAGATTACAAATCGTAATCTTATTAAGGTTAAAGTCTCGACATTTTTTAAGCCCTTGAGGTGTGCAGAAGCTTTTCCGGTATAGTTCCCGTAGAGGTAAAGATGCTATTGAACGAGTTCATAGAACCAATATATTGACGTTCCTTCGTATAAAGAATGACTGTATTGAGTCGCTTCTGAAGGGCATGAGAGTCTGAAGGACATGAGAGTCTGAAGGGCAGAAGAATACTAAGTGCAGGAGAATGCTAAGCGTGATTAGGACAGGTTGGCGAGAAGTGGGCAAACGCATCGAGCGTGCTGCCGTTTGTTCTGTGGTGCTTTTGGCTTTACTGGGCTGTTCGCAATCGCCCCTCACTTCACGTTTAGATGAAGCGTCCAAAAGTTTGGGGGTACAGCGCTCTGAATTAGAGGAGGTGTCTGCGCCAGTTGTTTTTGAACGGCTTGGGCGATCGCAGAGTCGACATGATCCCCAGGTCAAGATTGTCGGTATTAAACCTGATGCCACGATTGAGCAGCAAACCGCCAACATTCGGTTTGAGATCGAAGATTTTCCGATTTTTAAGGATCCCGATCTAGGGTTAGGGCCACATTTACAGGTTTTGCTGGACGATCAGCCCTATATAGAGGTGTACGATGCCAAGCAAAGCATTACGTTTACAGACTTAACGCCAGGTACCCACACGATTCGAGCATTTGCAAGCTACCCCTGGCATGAAAGTTTTAAGGCACCCAGCGCATTCGACCAGATCACCTTTGATGTTTTTGCACCCACTCAGACAAATCGACCAGACTCAGATCAACCCTTACTGACCTACAGCCAGCCTCAAGGTGTTTATGGAGCTGAGCCAATCATGGTGGATTACCTGATTACGCCGTCGCTATCTTCATCAAAAACCAAAGTTTCTACGCCACAATCGGCTGCGGTGCCCAAACCAAAAGTTCAGATTACGGTGAATGGGCAAAGCTTTATTACGGAAGAGTCTCCACCGATTTATTTGAAAGGATTCAAGTCTGGCATTAACTGGGTAAAAGTGGCGCTGCTGAGTTCCAGCGGCAAGGCGGTTCCCAATGCGTTGAGTGAAACAGTTCAGCTCGTGACGTTAAAACCAGACAGTAAAGATACTGTCTCTAGGTTGGTACGCGGAGAACTTAACGCCCAGGATGCAGAGCAAATCATTAGCCTTGAAGCGAGCCAACGCCGCGCTGCTCAAAAACTAGAGGCTTTATCTGCGCCCAAAATTGCCCCGATTGCCCCTGTCCCCACGGCAGTTGAGCCAAAGCCATTGAATCAAGAGGCCAAAACGCCTTTGCCTTCAGCCTCAAGCAATAAGCCTTCATTGCCTCAAGGGTCGGTAACGCGCCCATCTACAACCGAGGTAATCAAGCCGAAGACCGTGCTACGTGAACCGATCTCTATTCGGCAGTCGGAAGACCGTCTTGTCGAACCAACAGCCGATCTCAGCCCTGCAAAAATAACCAAGCCAGAAGCCTTAAAACAGCTAATACCTGAGAAAGTTGACTCCAAGCCAACTTCAGCGATAGATAATAACCCTATGCAGTCTTTTTTGAAGCGATTTCGTCAGCCAACAGAGGCAGCAGCACCATCTCCGCTCCCGCTGCCCAAAGTCTCTGGACTAGAGGGTGAGGCTGAAAATGGCGATCGCTCCGCACCGAGTGATCGCTCAATCCCCGCGCAGCCCGCAGCCGACTAGGATGACGAATTTAACAACGTCCATCTCTATACAACCCTCATGTACATAAGGGCGGTTTTAGCTGATACTGTGCTAGGAAATCCCAAATTTATCGGCAAAACCCGCCCCTACAAAACCCAGATGTTATTTACTCCAGTATTCCTAATTTTACTCGTTCGGCGCATCGCCACTGACCACCACATTTTGAATTCGCAGACTAGGGCCGCCACAGCCCACAGATAGCCCCACCTGTTCGGCCTTTCCGCACCCGCCAGATTCATCCCAGCCAAAGTCATCGCCGATTGCATCAATTTGGCTCAGGGTCTTAAACGCATTGCCCGAAAGCGTAACATCTCGCACAGGCTCAGCTAGCTTTCCATTGCGAATCATCCAGGCTTCGCCCGCAGAGAACGTAAACATTTCGCCGTTTGTCATGCCGCTGAGCCAGTTGCGGGCATAAATACCTTCTTTGATGCCGCTAAATAAATCTTGAACTGGCGTATTGCCCCGCTCAATCCAGGTGTTGGTCATTCTGACGATGGGGGGATAGTGGTAATTGAGGCAGCGCGCATTTCCGGTAGGCTGCTCCCCCAAACGGCCTGCCGTCTCACGCGAATGGAGCCGACCCACTAAAATCCCCGATTCGATGAGGGGCGTAATGGTTGCGGGCACCCCTTCGTCGTCATAGTCATAGCTCCCTCTGTGACCTGCCAGCGCCGCACCATCATAAATATTGAGCGAGGGCGATCCAAACGGTTTGCCCAACGTCATGATCTCCATGAGTTCAGGGTTTTCGTAGGTCATATCGGCCTCAGAGAGATGACCAAATGCCTCATGGACAAACAGCCCCGTGAGTACGGGATCAATCACGACGGGGTAAGTACCTCCCTTAACCGTGGACAAATCTAAGGCATTGACAGCTCTTGTTGCCGCCTGCTGCACCTGAGGCTCTAACCCTTCTAAATCTTCAAACCCTTTTCGAGATCCGGTGGTTTCCCGTCCGGTCTGGACACATTGCGCCTGTCTAGCGGTGGCTGCAAACCGCATTTCCATATCGACCCAGGTCTGCTCAATGGCAGTATGTTCTGAGGTCACATACAAAACATTTTGAAGACTATCTAAGTACCGTACCGATACCGTCACAATGTCAGGCGAGGTTTCTCGCAGGACGGTTGCATAGTGAGCGCACAGATCTTTTTTACGAGACAGTAAAATATCTCGCGGGTTGGTGCCCACAAGCTGAAGTGGAATTGCCTTTTGAACTGGGGCAACCTCTACCAACATCGTAGTAGAGGTGCCAATCCACTTTGCAGCGGCGATCGCCTCTTCAATTCGCTCCGCAAGCAAACCAATGCCGTTAAAGCTCGTAAAGCCCCATCCCCCCCGGTGACAGGCGCGAACCTGTCCGCCGAGGGCAAATTCTTCACTTAGGGTTTCAACCTTTGTCCCCCGCAGTAAGATCGTTGCGGCCTCAGACTGCTCTAGCCGAATGGCTAAAAAATCAACCTGACTCCGATAGCGACTAATGAGATCTACGGCGTAACTTTTGTAGGCTTCAAAAAACTGTTGCATTCGAGTTCGTGGGTAAACAAGATTGTCCCTTCTCTACCCATACTCTAATCGTGATTGACACCCATTGCTGTACGCCAATCATTGACATATAAAGGTTGCCAGTCTGTAAGGACGAGCAACATTCGCTACTGAACCCCAGCAGGCTTTTCATAACTAGGCGCATGAGCCTGAAGCAGAGAACTCATTTGCGAAAGAACATCTTGAGATTGTCCTCCAGACGGTTGAATTGCCTGTCGTTCAGGGAAGAAATCGGGCTGATCGCGGTTGCGAGAAATTGCCGCCTCGACCTGTTGGGCAATCAGATGTTTTAGTTCAGATTGGGCACGTTTACGCTGATAGTTCGCACCTTCTTCTGTCGTTGCATAGAGTGGTGGTAGACGATTGAGTGCATAGGCTGCGATATCGCCAAGGTCGAGCGTGACGTTGTTGCGGCTCTCAATGTCTGAAACTCTTGTGATGGACTCCGTGAGTACCAGTTCTTCCATCACGTTGATAAACTGCTTGCGGGGTACGGCAACAACCTGACCCGTTAACAAAGCCCCCATTAACTTGTCTAATGCCTGATACTCATTCACCGATAGATCTGCGGCATTATCGCAGATGCGACCCACTTCCGCTTCCATAGTGGGTGTGAGATACCCATTTCCTAGCGCTACTTCAACGATTTCTTGAATGGTCATTTTGCCGATCCCCTGCTGTCTCCAGACTTACTTGGTCTTATGTTGCCCAACTTCAAAGTAAAAACGAAATATCTTCTGAATCTATGCTCAAAGCAGATTCTATTGAGAGAAATTTCGCTTTAGATAGACTTCTATATAGACATATATGCAATCTTAAAACCCGTGATTTTGAATGAGAACTCAGCGCTGAAATGATCAACCAAAATGATCAATAGGTCAGTTCTCATTCAAATCAGTAGGTATTCTTTTGTATTAATCCCCATGCATGGCTAAATCTTTCAGCCTGCATTCTAAAAACTGAGTAAAGTGGTAAAAAGCATCACCACTGATTGTGCAACTTATTGTCGAAGCCACGACTAGGAATGCCTTGTGCAGGAAGACTTTCGGCTGATTTTAGATTTAGTGACGGTTTTGGGGGCTGCCGCTGGCGGTGGCTTGCTGGCGGCACTGCTGCGGCAGCCTGTGCTGCTGGGGTACTTGATTGGGGGTGCCACGGTTGGGCCTTCTGGATTGGGGCTGATTAAAGAAGTGGTTCAGGTAGAAACCCTGGCGCAGTTTGGGGTTGCGTTTTTGCTGTTTGCCCTGGGCGTCAAATTTTCGATTAGTGAGCTGCGAAAGGTGCAGGGCATCAGTTTAGGGGGCGGCACTCTACAGATTGCGCTGACGATCGCCATTACGGCCTTGATCTCTACCGCTGTGGGCTGGGTGTCTTCGGTGCCCCAGGGCATTTTTTTGGGGGCTGTGCTATCGCTGTCTTCGACTGCCGTGGTGCTGAAGTGTCTTGCGGAGAGTAATGAAACGGAAGCCCCCCATGCCCAGGTAATGCTGGGCATTTTAGTGGTGCAAGATTTAGCCGTGGGTTTAATGCTGGCGATTTTGCCCACTTTAGAGCAGTCCCCTGATCAAATTGGCGTAGCGGTGGGGTGGGCGCTCCTGAAGATTGCCATTATCTCGGCGGGGGCGATCGCAGGGGGCGTTTGGGTGCTGCCTCGTCTGCTGCGGTTTTTGGCCTGGACAGAAAGCCGAGAGCTATTTTTGCTGGGGGTTGTAGCGCTGTGTTTAGGGATTGCGCTACTGACAGAGCATTTTGGCCTCTCGATTGAAATGGGCGCGTTTTTAGCGGGTTTGATGATTTCGGAAGTGGAATATGCCGACCAAACTCTTGCCTATGTAGAGCCGCTACGGGACATTTTTGCGACGCTATTTTTTGCGGCGATCGGGATGCTCATTGACCCTGTGTTTTTATGGGAGCATCTGGAGCTGATTTTAGGGCTAGTGGCGATCGTGATTGTGGGCAAGTTCTTAATTGTGACGCCCATTGTGCGGCTGTTTGGGTATTCCCTCAAGACGGCGCTGATTGCAGGCTTTGGCCTCGCTCAAATTGGAGAATTTTCCTTTGTCCTGGTAAGCAAAGGGCAGACTTTGGGGTTAATCTCTCAGAAGGTTTATCTACTGGTGCTAGGCACGACGGCAGTGACGCTCGTGGTCACGCCCTTTGTGTTTCAGGCGTTGCCAAAGGCGTTTGCCTGGGCTGAACAAATCCCTCGATTTCAGCAGATGCTGCTCTCAACGCCAGCGGAGCCAGAGCTGAGCGGAGCAGAAGTCGCTGCGCTTCAGAACCACGTCATTGTGTGTGGGTATGGGCAAATTGGGCGCAGTATTGTAAAGGTGCTGCAAAGCTACGATTATCCGCTGGTGGTCATTGAGCAGGCAGAAAGCGTGATTCAGCAGTTACGAGAAGAGAACATTCCCTACGTTTATGGGGATGCTGCCAGCACGCAAGTTTTAGAAAAAGCCCAGGTTTCTCAGGCCAGGGGCATGGCGGTGGTGCTACCCAGCGCCATGAGTACTCGGCTGTGCCTCAAGCGATCGCTAGAATTCTCCCCTGATTTAGACATTGTGACCCGCGCCACCCAAGACAAAGACTTGGAACTGCTGTATCAGCTTGGCGCAACGGAAGTGGTACAGCCAGAGTTTGAGGCGAGTTTAGAACTGTCCTCTCATCTCCTGAATCGCCTCGGTCTAGACAAATCTGAAATTCAAACGCAGCTTCAGGCCATACGAGAAGGGCGATATACCGATTTCCGCACGGAGCGATCTTCGTTTGCCGTCCAGCGTGAAGTGCGCAGTGCCGCCCAAGAGCTGAACAATACTTGGTACACCCTGCCCCAAAATTCACCTTTACTGGGGATGAGCATTGCCGAAACCGACTGTCGGCGGTTAACGGGCGTGGCGTTTATGGCAATCCGCCGCACGGGTGGCGAAGAACTCGATTACCCTGACCTCATGACGAAGCTAGAGGAGGGCGATCGCCTTTTACTGGTCGGTCAACCGGAAGAAATTAAGGCATTCAATGACCTGGCAGAAGGTGAAGTGGCAGAACCCATTGCCGATGCCTCCTGCCAGTGGGTGATGGTACAGGCCAACAGCCCTATTAAAGGCAAGCCTTTGGCAACCCTCAATGCCAATCAGCAGTACCGTGTGCAGGTTCAGTCTATTCGCCATAAGGGGGAGTTGATGCGCTTTCCGACGGGGGACATGGTGTTAGTGGAGGGCGATCGCCTTTTGCTTTGTGGTGCAGCCACAGATATGCCTGCTATTTCCACCCTTATTCAAGGCTCAACACTCCCCCTTGACCTCCCACATTTATCAGACCCTGAAGACAGCTTGACAGCCGTAGAGAAATAGCGCTGCGGGGATTGGCTACCAGGGGTTCCCAACCAACGTGAAGGCAGACCAGTAGTAAGGATGGGTATAGTCAGCATTATCAGAACGGTTGCTGTCAGACGCAGTAACCGTTTTGTTGCCTTGCAGTATCTCAATCTGCGTCTGACGCAGCGCCTCTGCCTTAGTGGGTGCTAACGGGATCTGACGATAAAACTCAGACATCAGTCGCAGCGTGCCTGTATCGCTAACGGCCCAAAGACTTGCAAGCGCGGCCTTGCTGCCAGACTGTACGGCTAACCCCGCAAAGCCTAGCTCTGCTTGCGCATCTCCTAAGGCCGTTTGGCAGGCGCTCAAGACTAAAAGCTGAACCTTGGGCGATCGCAGCCCCAAAGATTTGAACTGATTCTGCTTCAGGCGGTCATCCCAGAACTGAATGTAGGATTGGGAGACATCTCCAGGTAAAAACTGAGCATGGGTCGCAAGGTGAACAATCTTAAACGGGTAGATCTCACGCCGTGCCTTAAGGGTTTCAACCGTAAAACTTTGATTCAGCCACCGTTCTCCCTTCCCGAGTTCGCTCACAATCGCGGAGAGTTCCAAAGGCACCCCCGGCAAGGCGTTTTTGTCCTTAAATTCTGAAGCGCCCATGGCGAGGACTTGAACATTTTTGAGTTTGGTGACGCGATTATCTAGCAGATTGAAGGCCGGAATAATGGCGAGGCTGTATTTTTCGACTAAAAACTGCTGACCATCATGGAGCGCCGCCAGCGGGAGGCTACGTAACCCTTTGCCGAGGCAAAAGATGAGTGTGTTAATGCCGCGTGCCTTTAGATCTGCCTCTAGCGGCGCAATCATCCACTGGTAGAGCGTCTGTGCCGAGGGTAAATAAGCCACTTCGAGATTAGTGGGGTTTGTCACCGCATTGCGAAAAATCTTGGTCATGGCGGTCAGCGCGTCTCGATTCGCCGCAACGACCCGTCGATGAACTGGAATCCCTCCTGGGGCAATCAGTACGAGTTCTAGGTGATTGGCTGCTGGCACGATGTAAATTAGCGCCGCCTTTTGACCCGTCTTTCGATGATTTTTTGCTAGAACCTTGGTGATTTGATCGACATCGCGCAGGCGGCTGGTCAATTTACCCTGATAGTAGTTTTCAAACTGTCGCTGCCAGCCCAGCTCAATTTGTTGAATGCCCCCAGCAATATCGCCTTGGTCAAGCGATCGCCCAAGCTGAGCCACATCGAGTCCGATAGGCTTAGCAACGGGAGCGGGTGTAGTAATCGGTTGAGTTGTGCCAGCCTCTCTCAAAACATCAGGAAGATCTGCTGCGATCGCGCTAGGGAGATTCTCTAGGGCAGACGCTGTACTGAGGAGAATTCCTAGAAATAAAGGGAGAATTTGCTGTGACTGCAAGGCTTTCATGGTGTTGCCTACTGCTGTACGTCAGAGGATTGATTCTAGGGCGATCGCTCTTCAGAAGCCGCTCCTTTACGCTGAAGAATTCCCGTAATGAGCGCGACCCCGAAAGCAATGAGAAGCGCGATACCCAGTAACCAGTAGCTTTGGCGTTTTTCTAAAAGATTTGCGCCTACAATTACCGCTGGGGTGTGGGCGATAGGGATACTGATGCAGAGCGCACCCAAAAACCGAGACCAAGACGTTTTGGTTAGACCGACGCCATAGCTCACAAAATCAAAAAAGCCCGTCATCAAAAAGGCCGTTAACAGCGGGAAATTTTGTTCTAGATGCTGCTGACTTAACCGATTAACACGATTCATAAAGCGTGGCCCAATCAGCTTTTCGACCAATGCTCGACCGTAGCGTCGAGATAGATAAAAGCTAAGGCTACAAGATAATAAATCTGCCAAGACAATAACCAGCAGCCCCTCACTTAGACCTAAGGTTAACCCTGAAGCAAAGGCAAACGCAGTGCCCGGGATCACCGGAATCACCACGCTAATAAAGCGCAGCCCAAAGAAAACCAGCGGAGCCAGAATACCGAGAGACTTCACCCTAACGCGAAGGGTTTCAACATCCAAGCCATAGGTACGGATTAGCCAGATACCAACAGCCACTACACCAGCTAAGCCGATGAATTGGACTATTTTTCGTACAGTTTTGTCCATGAATTAACCCAATGCTTGGCTTTTGGTCTACTCTAACGCCCTCAAACTATGGGAACGTCACAACGCTGCGAATTGATTTACCCTCATGCATCAGGTCAAACGCTTCATTAATGCGCGCGAGGGGCATGGTGTGGGTGACTAAAGAATCAATATCAATTTTGCCGTCCATGTACCAGTCCACAATTTTAGGCACATCCGTGCGCCCCTTTGCACCACCAAAGGCCGTCCCCTTCCACACGCGACCCGTCACCAACTGAAACGGGCGGGTGCTAATTTCTTGGCCTGCCCCAGCCACACCCACAATAATGCTCACGCCCCAGCCCTTATGACAGCACTCTAACGCCTGACGCATCACGTTCACATTGCCGATGCACTCAAAACTGTAGTCTGCGCCACCCTTGGTTAAGTCCACTAGGTAGGGAACCAAATCCCCTTCAACTTCCTTGGGGTTGACAAAGTGGGTCATGCCAAACTGTTCGGCAAGGGCTTTTTTAGCAGGGTTAAGATCTACCCCCACAATCATATTGGCACCCACCATCCGCGCGGCCTGTATGATATTCAGCCCAATGCCGCCCAGCCCAAACACCACCACATTTGCCCCTGGCTCTACCTTGGCAGTATGAATGACCGCACCAATGCCTG
>JAGVDA010000530.1 GCA_020058975.1 Thermosynechococcus sp. WC_1
GCATCATCAATGAAATCACAGCGCCTGAATTGTTGGCGGTTCTGCGCCAAGTTGAGGGTAGAGGAGCATTAGAGACAGCTCATAGAGAATTGAACATCTGTGGACAGGTGTTCCGGTACGGGATTGCAACAGGACGGGCAGAACGTGACCCATCGGCAGATTTGCGGGGTGCTCTAGCTCCTGTCAAAAATGGGCATTTTGCAGCGGTCACAGATCCAAAACGTGTAGGCGCGTTGCTTCGGATGCTGGATGCCTACAATGGCGGTCTAATTGTGCGAAGTGCTTTGCGACTGGCTCCTTACGTGTTTGTCAGGCCTGGAGAGCTGCGTCATGCAAAATGGGCTGACATCGACTTAGAGAAGGGTGAATGGTGCTTTGCTGCCAGCAAAACCAATCAGGATCACATTGTGCCCTTAAGCCGTCAGGCGATCGCCATTCTTAGAGAAATTCAGCCACTAACGGGACGAAAGGAATGGGTTTTCCCTGGAGGGCGATCGCCTTTACGCCCCATGTCAGAAAGCGCTGTGCTTGCCGCTCTGCGTTCAATGGGTATCGACAAAGAAGAGATGTCCGGTCATGGCTTTCGGGCAATGGCGCGAACCATTCTTGATGAAGTGTTGGGAGTGCGACCGGAACTGATTGAACAACAGCTAGCCCACAGCGTTAAAGACCCACTGGGACGGGCTTACAACCGCACCAGACACTTAGATGAGCGTCACAAAATGATGCAGCGCTGGGCAGATTATTTGGATCAATTAAAGGAGAAAAATATATGAGTGAGAGTGGGGATATTCGATGGAAGGTTTATAGACAAATCCCTAATTTTTCATTGCTTGAAGCTGCTTTTTTGTGGCGAGAAATTGAGCTAACAAAGGAGGGGCTAGAATCTCCTCCTCATTTTGTTGAAGCCCAAAGAAAAATACTAAATGATAAAATCTTTTACCTCTACATACGACGGATGGATGAAGGCTTACAGCTACATGCAAAACCAGGGCTTTCAAAGACAGAAAAAATTAATGAGTACATGCGTTCAGACGAAGGCCCATATTACCTTTGTGCAAAAATGGGCTTAGTCGAACATCATGACGATCCGGAAGAAGAACAAATCGGTCGAATTTCCTACACGCTGGTAGATCGATACTACGAGCGTCTTAAACCTAAAGAATATGAAGCGGTATCTTCAGAAACGTTAAAGGAGATTGCTGAAATATTAAATGAAAAACCTAAGTTTTTATTCCCAGAATGCCAGGGAGAAGAAAAGCTTCACCACGCTGAAAAGACTGCGCTCCTGAAAGTGATTATAGGATTATTCCCAGAGAGCATTGACCCCAAGAAATCAGATGCAGTAGGCAAACTTAAAGGGGCTTTCCAATTACACGGTATCGGATTGGATGACAAAACGATCAGGAAACTATTAAAAGAAATCAGCCCTTTAACGGAGGAGAATAAACCCTCCAAAAAGAAGTCTTGACGACGGGAAGTGAAACACTTCCCGAAAATCTTGCCCACTTCCCACCGTATTTGAAACGAATACGGGAGGATTGTGTTGCTCAAGTTTGGACAAAAAATTATGCCTGAGACTGGTTTTTTACGGATAAATGAGGTACTCAAATTGATTCCCATCGGTCGGTCGAGCTGGTGGGCGGGGGTGAAAACGGGTAAATACCCAAAACCCATAAAACTGGGATCGAAAACAACCGTTTGGCGTGTGGAGGATATCCGAATTCTGATCGAGAGGTTGGGCGATGCCGATGCAGCATAGGCAACAAAATACCCACCTGGCAGGGTGGGCACTCAAATTATTTAGGTAAAACTGATGAAAAATTTTGCAGCGGGACGGCTACCTCACAATAGTAGCCCAAAATCGACCCAGAGCCGAACTCCCCCCAGCCCTGAGTTTGAACGTTTAATCGCCACTTTTCGACGGATTGCGGCAATTAACGACCCGATAGAACGGCGTTTCGAGATGAACCGAGCGGCCCCAGAGCACGACCTACCACGCTCCGAGTTCCGCAGAATTTATGAACTTTGGGTGCTGGGAGGTGCGGCATGATTTTTTTGACCCCAGCCCACCACCAGCACCTCAGAGGTGAGGGATTTACAGATGCTCAAATTGCTGAGCTAGTTGAGCGCTATGGGGTGCGATCGCTCACCCAGTCCGAGGCACCAGAACAGGGTTTCAAGGTTTGGGACGGTAAACAGTGGCAATCCTCTAGCGGCATTTTATTCCCGTTTACGCAAAATTTTGCTCAATTGCGTTGTGATACTCCAGTTATTCGCGCTAATGGGAAGGGGGCAAAATATATAACCCAAGCTGGAAAACCCTCACAGGCATTTTTACCTGATGGGTGCAAGATAATTACCGAGGGATTTAAGGACGCGCTAGCAGCAACCCTGCATGGTGTAATCCCTACAGGGGCGATCGCCGGAGTCAGCCATTATCGCAAAGCATTGCCTCAGGGGTGTGGTCACACCATTATTTTTGATGCCGATGGCTGGACTAACCCGCAAGTTTTTGCCAACCTTATCCACGCGGGGAAATGGTGCAGCGGTCGGGTTTTGATCTTGCCTGAGATTTCTGACGCTCCAAAGGCCGGACTTTGCGAATTTTTCAAGGCTGGCTATGGTGCCAAAGATTTTCAAAAGCTTTTGATGGACGGCGCTTTGACTCCTGAAGAAATTTTAGAGGAATGGCCCAACCATTGGGAGAGCTTAACAGCCCGTGACCGCGTGAAGTGTGCGCGTATAGCGGCAAAACTGGCACGGCTTTATATGCCAGAAAGTGAAGCAAAGGCTTTTATTAGAAGGTTGGCAGAAAAGCACCGTAGGTCAGGTTTAACAATACCTGACCTACGCAAAGATGCAGAAGCGCATCTCAAAGCGCGGGAAAGTCGAGAGGCCAAAGAAAAACGAAAAACCATAGCTGAGCAACTTATCGCAATCGGCAAAATGGCTACATTGTGGCATTCACCAGCACCGGACACCGTTGCTTATGCTGACGTAATGGTGGGTGACTATCGACATACCTACCGAGTGAGAGGGACTGATTTTAAGCGTTGGCTTTCGAGGCAACTTTATGAACAAGTCGAGCAAGCGGCTAACTCAGAAGCACTCACGAGTGCCCTCAATGTTCTCGAAGGTGAGGGGTTGTTTGCAGGCTCAGAAATGGAGATATTTACTCGCGTTGCTCAATATGAGGGGCGTTTCTATCTCGATTTGGGAACCTCTGACTGGGGCGCTGTAGAGTATGGCGCTGATGGGTGGCGCGTTGTGCAACAGCCCCCCGTCAGGTTTGCACGATCGCGCTGTTCTGCTGCTCTGCCTATACCCACCAGGGGCGGCAACCTCATGCAGCTATTCGATCTCATCAATGCAAGTGAAGAAGATCGCCCTTTAATCTTGGGCTTTTTGCTTAAGTGCTTGATACCCGATGGGACAGAGCCAATCCTTATCCTTTACGGAGAGCAGGGCAGCGGTAAAAGTGCGGCGGCTGAATCCTTGAAGCGACTTACCGATCCAGCTAAGCCCAATATGCTTAAAACCGTTTCTGACGTTCGTACTATAGGGATCTTCGCTAGTCAAAATCGAGTCATCCTTTACGATAACTTGAGCCACTTAACGCCTGAAGCCTCGGATCTGCTGTGCTCTATGTCAACAGGCGGCGGTCATGCCGAACGAACCCTTTGTACTGATAACGAATTAACTGTATTTGAGTTTAAGCGCCCTCAGATCTTGACAGGTATTGATGAAATCGCAACCCGTGGGGATTTACTAGATCGAGCCTTAACTGTTGAGCTAGAGCCGATTACAGGCGGTCAATACATCAAAGAAAGCGAGTATCGAGAGCGCTTTGATACAATGCACCCTTCGCTTTTAGGTGCTTTGCTCGATGCAGTCTGTTCAGCCCTTTCCAACAAAGCTGCAACCCCACAGCCTATCGGCACTCGAATGGTTGATTTTGCCCATTTAGCAATATCAGCCGAAACCTATATGGGGTTTGAATCTGGCACCTTTCTTAATCGACTCCTGGAAAATAAAGCCCACGGTCACGAGATTGCAATGGAATCAAGTCCCGTAGCTGTAGCAATTAACAATCTCCTGAACATCAAGTGGAATGCGGAATGGAGCGGTAGCCCTACTGAGTTGCTAGAAGCGCTCAATCAAATTACAGACGAGCAGACGCGCCGCAAATCTCTATGGCCTGCTACACCGCGATCGCTGGGTAAAGCTCTCAAACGTGTTGCGCCAAATCTAAGAGCGATGGGGGTGAATGTCGAGAAAGGTGAGCGAACCGACAAAAGTGGATCTCGACAGTATAAAGTCTCTCGTTGTTCAACGGAGGAAAATAAAACGCCAGAAACGCCAGAAACGAAGAAACCTAGTCAGGGAGAGGGTTCCACGTCTGACGTTTCAAAAACGCAAACGTCAGAAACGGCAAACAAACGTCAGAACTCTGACGTTTCTGAAGCACAAACGCCAGAACAAAACGCAAACGCCAGAACAAACGTCAGAAGCAAAATAACGCAAAATCAAGAGTTCCCAGCCTCTAGATCCGTTTCTGACGTTTCTGACGTTTCAAATATCCACTTGGAGCAAAAGGAACCATATATAGCTCTCACGAAAAAGCCAGAGGTGATTATTGATGCCGAAGATCTGTAACCTCACCAAGGGCGCAACCGTAACGACCCACAGTGGCAAAACTGGACTGTTTGAGCGACTTGAAGGCGATCGCATTGTGGTTCGGGTTCCTGACGGACTCAGACGAATCCCACTGACGGCAATCGCGCGCTGGGACGTGCCACCGGAGCAGGTGAGAGAACTCGCTAAAGCGCCAGTGAAGGCGTTAGCTGTGGGGGATCGCGTCCTTATCACTTCAATCAATGCTAGGGGCAACGTTGCCCAGCTTGACGATCAATATCAAGAGGCCCGCGTTAACGACATTGAAGGCTACGTTCACCCGCAGACGGGCTTTGAGGTTATTTCGCAGTGGTTCCCGTATGCCTGCCTAAAAATGATCGCACTGTAAACCAAAGGGACAAAACGATGGTTAAGGTATTAAAATCTAAAACAGCCTCAAAAGTTCCTTTTGAGCGAGCTAAAAAATACATCACAGATTACAAAATACAAATTTGCCGTTTATTTTTTCGGTCTTGCACAACATATTGTGGAGGTAGCCACCCATGAACTATTGCTTGAAACAGGGGTAAAAATCCTTCCGTCGGGAGGATACAGAAAACAAAATGCTGAGCAATTACAAGAGCTTAAAGTCATAGGCATTGTTGACGATGAAAACGCGATTGCTTACATACACAAGATAGAGCGCCAGATCGAAGCATGGGAGCCAATCAAAGCAGCCTTCGACAAAGAAACAAAGGAGCGGCTAGAGACATTGCAGGAAGATTTTAGGAACCAATACAGTTAACAGCGCAGACAAAATGGTTGTGCATCAGAGACTTGTGGGTTGAGATAAAAGCTAGGTTGTAGTGTCTCCCGTCTAAGCAATGGAATGTCCTCTGTGTGGTCACTTAAAAGCGCATAAACATGGCAAGATGC
>JAGVDA010000288.1 GCA_020058975.1 Thermosynechococcus sp. WC_1
CCACTCGGCACCAGCGGGTAGCCTAAGACAGACTGCACCACCGCAACATCATCCAGGGTAAGTGCCCCAGAACGAGAATAGTGGGGATGCCCTGTACGCGGGTCAAAACCATCCGCAGCGTAGCCTTCTTTTTTTAGCTCAGCAATAAGCTTTTTAGCCCAGTATAAAAAGCGGCGGCGGAGCTGCTGTTTTTGCTGTTCTGTGACGGGGGTAATTTCGTTGAGCGCCACTGAACAAGGCTGTAAAATAACCATGACCGACTGCACAGAAACGCTCCAGTCAGGCAAAAGATCGACCCGATGGTGATTAATGAAAGCGTTTGGTTGATGGATCGAATATTGTAGATCTACCATGCCATAGACCTAATGGTGAGGCCATTTTGGGTGGATTAGTTCTTAGCATACGCTGGATTTGCGCCACTGTTTAGGCATCTATTAGACAAATTTCAAGGTTTTTGATTGTGCTAAAAAAGCCTGCTGATTGAATTTATAAGCTCACCATCAGCAAGATTTTGAAAACAAGAATTTTCTATCGCCTCAAGCTTAGGTTAGGCTGCTTTCCATGTTCCATGAAAGCTAAGGGCAACGGGTTGGGGCAAGGCGAGACGACAAATGGGGCCGTTATCTAAGGCATGGCTTTCAAAAATCCAGACTTCGCTGGCGTGGCGATCGCCGTCATACACTACGCTCAAAATCCAGCCCTGCTCTGGGTTCTCAGGATTCGGCGCAAAAATCGGCTCACTTGCATAGCAATGTTCCCCTACATCTGCAACAATCATTTCCCCTCGCTCATGGTCAAATGCGGCGATCGCATCAAATAAATCCGTCCCTTTACCTCGATCAGATCGCGTGTTGAGATAGGTATAGCGAGATGGTTGACCGACCAGCATCGGCGCAACGGTGGGGAACTCACAGGTGCGATCGCTCAGGCATACTGCACTAGAAACCTTCGCCGTTTGAGGGTCGAGTCGTAGTCGCCAAAGTTGACTAGGGGCGTCTGTGTGAGTATTACCAGAGGGCACCTCTTGCAAAAACTGATTGGTTTTAAAATCGGCATACCGCGCAATATCAATCACAACCTGCCCGTCACCGTCTACAAACCCATTCCCAAAATGCCACTGAAACCAAGGGTCTGCCTCAGACTGACTCACGAGTTCAAGGGTATTGCGATCAATCACTAAAATTTGAGTCGCTTGTTTTGGCTGCCAGCGCATCGCTTCGCTGTAAGACTTCCAGTGCATTAGCAACGGCAGCAGATTAACCGAAACAGGAGCAATACAAAAAATGAGATAAGAACCCGCCATGACAAAATCATGAATCAGCGGCATGGTTTTAAGCGGCACCTTACTGCGCCGCAGCATTTTGCCATTGCGACCGTAGCGGTAAAGATGCAGATACGTTTGCTTGCCAAACGTAATGCCAAAGTTATAAATGTCGCCTGTGTGCGGATCGACCTTAGGATGCGCCGAAAAAGTATCCCCTAGGTTGAGGCTGTCTAGGTCATCTGGCCCAATGGTTTCTAAAGTCTGCCCGTCCAGCGCATGGGGATGCCCGCCCTCCCATAAAGCCAGTAGGCGATTCTCTAAGGCCAGCACCGACGTATTGGCAACGTTTTTAGGTTTATTTGACCCTGCTTTCCAAAAAGGCCCTGGCGCACGGCGACCGTATCCCGCAGCCAAAAACTGTCCAGCTTTGCCTTCTGCTAAATAACCCGCTGTCTGAATCGTGCGATAAACACCCGTCGCCGCTCCGTCGCCAAAATGCACGCCTAACATGGCACCATCCCCATCAAACCAGTGGGCAATCTGCTCCCCGCCGCGCTCAAACAGCACCGGACCGTTTCGGTAAAGGCTGCCCCGTAGCGCTAAGGGAACCTGTCCCCAGATCGACTCAAGCGGTGTGAGGGGAAAATCTTGTAGGGGTTGAGTAAACGCATTTGCCCAAGGGTTGGGGTTAGCGAGGGGGCGTGGTTGCGAAGTGCTGAGCGTCATAGAAAAACCTCTGTGTTTATGCAGCAACCCGATTGAATGAATCCGCTAACATCCGCAATGGATGAGCCTTTAGCCCCGTTTTTCTGCAATCAAATCATCCACCAACTGCTCTAGCTCCACACGCGGAATCTGGTAGACTTCATTACAAAATTCACAGGTGACTTCTGCACCATTGTCTTTTTCAATCATGTCTTGCAGCTCATCGGTGCCCAAAATTTTGAGTGCGCCAATCACGCGATCGCCAGAGCAGTGGCAGCTAAACTGAACCATCTGATTTTGGGGCAAAATATTAAGCCCCAAATCGCCGAGTAAATCCTCAAAAATCTCAGGCAGGGTTTTACCCGCTCTCACCAGCGGCGTAAACCCTTCTAGACCGGCCAATCGAGACTCTAACAACGAAATCAGTTCTTCGTCACGGGCGGCTTTGGGTAACACCTGAATCAGCAGACCGCCCGCCGCATTCACACCTTGGCTATCGACAAATACGCCCACAGAGAGTGCTGAAGGTGTCTGCTCAGAAACCGCAAGGTAGTGGGTAACATCATCCCCA
>JAGVDA010000093.1 GCA_020058975.1 Thermosynechococcus sp. WC_1
CCAATCGCTCTCGCAAAAGTTCTTCTCCCCGACGAATTGCCAAGACCGTGGCGTTATAGCGCTGTCTAAACCGAAGATCTTTAATGGTTGCGCCCACCAGCCGCGAATTCGACAAAATTAAAACTTCAGCCACTTCGTCTTCGCCAGAGTTTAGCTCGGCATCTAGCTCTGGCTTGCCAAACTTCACGTCGGGCACAATGTCTAAACCCTTCTCATCGCGGATGTTGAGCAGTTCTTGGCGACCACCCCGCACCAGCAAAATATCTCCTGCCAGCAGCTTTTTATCTGCTACAGGCGGCGGAAAATGACTGCCATCTCGAATCAGCTCTAAAACATCAATGTCAAACTTACGCTGAATCTCGCTAGATCGAAGAGTTTGACCAATTAGCACAGAGCGCGGCGCAATCACCACTTCGCTCACATAGTCTTTGAGTCCATAGCCTTCTAGATCGCCGGCGGAGGACTTACGATCGGGTAAAAGCTTAGGGGCAAACAGGGCGAGATAGGCTAACCCTACAGTAAAAGTAATAACGCCTAAGGCTGTGAACTGAAACAGGCCAAATTCGCCATAGCCCAGCTTTTTAGAAACACCGCTTGCCAAAATATTGGTCGAGGTACCAATCAGCGTAATCATTCCCCCCAAAACCGTCACATAGGACAGCGGAATGAGGAGTTTAGAGGGCGAGATTCCCTGTTTCTTACACCAGTCTTCAACGATAGGCAAAAAGACTGCAACCACTGCTGTGTTGTTAATAAAGGCGGTGATGGGACCGACGATCAACCCCAAAATCAAGATCTGCTGATTCGCGTTTTTGCCGCCCCATTTGACTAGCCAATCGCGCACCACCAAAATCACGCCTGTGCGCGAAATGCCTGCGCTTAAGATAAACATCGCCATGACGGTGATAGTGGCGGTATTGCCAAACCCTGCCACACCTTCTTCTGGCGTGACCAAGCCCAGTACGATGAGGGCGATCGCCACAAATAGCGCCGTCAGATCAACGGGAAACCACTCTGCCACAAAGGCAACGAGGGCGACAACCAGAACGCTGAGGGTCAGAAAAATGGGGTCTTGCAAAAACGTCATGGGCGACCATTAATCCTCTAATTCCCGAATATCAATAGGAGACTAAAACCGCTTAAGACTAAGGATTTAATATCTTCATAGACCTACCTTGGACACACAAGTCTGAGAAAATCCCCTCCAAGGAGGGGTGCCCGTAGGGCGGGGTGGGTTAGTCAGTAGCGCCACGACTCACCCGCCCCTACAAAACCTGGATGTTATTTACGCTGCGATCGCCTACTGATAATTCACAACGCGGCCAAAACTATCTGCCGTTAGACTGGCTCCACCCACCAAAGCACCATCAATTTCGGGCTGCGCCATCAGCTCATCTACGTTATTCGCGTTGACTGAACCACCGTATTGAATGGTTACATCAAGATTTTTTAAGCGAGATCGAATGAGTCCAATCACGCGATTGGCTTCCGCTGCCGCACAGGTATCTCCTGTGCCAATTGCCCAAATCGGCTCATAGGCAATAATGAGATGGGTTTGATCAACCCCGACTAAACCCTTCTCTATTTGTTCAAAAAGATGAGATTCTGTTTCTCCGGCATCCCGCTGCGCTTTAGTTTCCCCTACGCACAAAATTGGCGTTAAGCGGTTTTTCTGAGCTGCTTTGAGCCGTAGGTTAACGGTTTCATTGGTTTCCCCAAAATATTGACGGCGTTCGCTATGTCCCACCACCACAAAACGCACCCCAATTTCGGTCAGCATTGCGCCCGCAATCTCTCCGGTGTAGGCTCCTGCATCTTCCCAGTGGATATTTTGGGCACCCACCTGCACGCGACTACCGTGAAGATTTTTAGACATTGAGGGGAGTGTGGTGAAGGGCGCACACAAAATAATGTCTCGGTCTTCAGGGACGGTTTCTAGGGTCGGAAGAAAAGCCTGTAAAAACTCCAGGGCTTCTGCCTGAGTTTTGTACATTTTCCAGTTGCCAGCGATCGCTACTTTGCGCACGGTTCGTTATCAAAAAGACGTTAGGTGATTAAAACAAAGCTCTCAATAGGTCAGAGCCTCAACCCTTAAAGGATTTACGCTTGACCCATCGGTTCTCAAAGCCTTCAATTAGTTTAAGGGGTTGTGGTCTATTTGGATCTTTGCTGGTTTGGTTGAGCAGTAGAATCCGGTATTCTAAAAGACTGAAGACCCTAGGGATAGCGAAGAAGAGGCGGAATTTGTGATCGATCTAAAACAGCTCCGAGAAGACCCAGAGCAGTTTTCGGCTCGCTTAAATTTACGGGGAGACTACGATATTGACCCCCTACTGGCGTTAGATCGACAACAGCGAGAGATCGAAGAAGTGCGATCGCAGCTCCAGGCGCGGGGCAACCAAATTGGTAAAACCGTCGGCGAACAAATGAAGGCAGGGGCAAAACCCACAGACCCAGAAATACAGGCACTTAAAGCCGAAGGGACTGAGATTAAAACCAAGCTCAGCGAACTAGAGCCACAAGAGCGAGACATTAAAATCCAAATTGAGGCGTACCTCAAAACGCTCCCAA
>JAGVDA010000431.1 GCA_020058975.1 Thermosynechococcus sp. WC_1
AAAGGGCAAGACATTCATATTTTTGACGAGCAGCTATGCCGTAAGCTACCTAATGGAGATCCAGACTTTAGCGATCCCGATATCTTTCCGGTACTGTGGCAGGACAAAAGAGCTTCATGAATATTGAGATTCTTCAGCCCCAAAGCAGCAGCCAGCGCTGGAATGAAACCCTTACTCAGCTTCGTCATGATGTGTATCATCTGCCAGAATACGTTGAGATTGAGGCAAAACGCAGTAATGCCCAAGCGGAAGCGATTGTGATCACGCAAGGGGAAAATATCTTTTTTGTGCCCTATCTTCTGCGAAGCTGTCAAGATCTTTTCAATTCGTCTGACCGATTTGAGGACTATTATGACGTTCTTTCGCCCTATGGCTACCCTGGTTTTCTGTGGTATGGAGAGGAGAGCAGTCTCACAAATTTTCTGCCATTAGCTATTGAGAACCTTCAGGATACTTTAAAAGCTAGAGGCGTTTGCTCTGCTTTTTTTCGGCTGCATCCGATATTGAGCGATTTCCTTCCTCAAGACAATGAACCCAACCCGTTTATAGACAATGGCGAAACAGTTTCAATCGACTTAACCTTAACCGAGAGTGAACTTTGGGCACATACGCGCAAGGGGCATCAAAGCACCATTAATAAGTGCAAGCGCCTAGGTTTAGAAAGTAAGGTTGTGCCTTTTGAAGACCACATTGATACATTTTTAGAAATTTATAACGAAACGATGGATCGGGTGGTGGCGAAAGAGTCTTACTACTTTGGTCAAGACTACTTTTTGGAATTGCTGAAACTGGGCGATCGCCTCCATCTTGGCATTGTAGAACTAGAAGGCCAGACGATTTGTGCGAGCCTATTTTTTGAGTGTGGCGGCATTGTGCAGGCGCACCTGGGCGGCACGCGAACTGAGTTTTTGAAGTATTCTCCCTTTAATTTGTTGCTTCACGATATGCGGCTGTGGGCGAAGGGACGAGGCAATACTTTTTTACATATCGGGGGCGGGGTGGGTGGCTCTAAAGAAGATAAGCTTTATACCTTTAAATCTGGGTTTTCGCGTCAGCGACATCGGTTCATAACAGCGCGTTTTGTAATTGACCCAGCAAAATATGATCATCTGATCAACCTTCGCGCCCAAACCCTAGGCATCTCTTCTACTCAGCTTTTAGAGACGGATTTTTTCCCTGCTTATCGTCAAGAATAGGCCAGCCCAATTGAGTGGGCTGCTGATAGATTCGCTTAAGGGTATTAATATCTCGCGCTGAAATGGCGGGTGGCTGGCGCACTTGGGCAAAGTACATCACATCCGTTGGGTTTTGGCTATGTCCCCAAATCCCTAACCCGTGACCGAGTTCATGACGGGCGGCGGCAGTAATGTACTGGACGGTTTGACTGGGGCGGATGTAGATACTGACGCGATGGGCGAGGGTATTGCGGTTGCTGTTCACATACAGTTCAAATCGCGTCTCGGCAGAGCGAACCCGTGCGCCACTGCGCTGCTGGGGTGGGGTGGCTGAAAACGTAATGTCGGCAATGGTTTGTGAGGTGGTGAGGTTTAAGGGCAGATAGGGTTGCCAGTCTTTGATCGCATTAAGGATTGCCCCATGCCAAATTTCTGGCTTAATCAGTACGCCCTTCGGCGGTGGCGCAATATAGACCTGAATTGGCAAATGAGTCCAGATTAAAAAAACAGGCTGTGTAGGTTTCACCTGATCAAAGTAATCTCCCTGAGCATTTTGGGCGGCTTTCCATTGGGCTAGGGTTTGCGGCAGCGGGTGAATTTGAGCAGGAGATGGTATTTGAGCGGGGGCTAGGGTTGTGTAGAGGATTAAGAGGGCGATCGCCAACCCCAAAACGCTGACTAAACGAGATTCTTCATATTTGCGTCGGTATTGCAATATCTAACTCCAAACCAAAAAACGGTTCTAACGATGACTCTCAACATCGTAGATTGGGTTGACGTTAGGAAACCCGATTGCTCAACCCTCGAAAATGAAGTATTGGATGTAACTACTAGGATGAGGGTGATGACAGCGTTCGTATAGAAGGGCTTGTCTTGTCTGCTTTTGGGAATTTGATGGATAGCATGGGGCAACCTCACTATCAATAGGGGAATCTCAGTACATTACATCCAGTTCTCGGTAAGCTCAAGCTATGAACGTGCAAGTATAACCACCCGCATGGTGTGATCCTTCTCATTCAGCCTTAATGAAGGGTTCATGCCAACCTCAGAGCATTAACGTAGGCTATTTCTAGTGCTTCAGCGACGGTTAGATGCGGTTTTGTTTCTCATCGTGAAACGCCTGTTCAGTACCAAACCCTAGATCAGATTTTGCCAGACTGCTTCGCGGTGCTTGCGGCCTTAGCTAGTGCTGGGAGTGAGAAAGTAGAGGTGATCACCTATGCGTTCCGCTGTGGTACGTTTAAGCTGCCTGGAGCAACCACCCAATGGGTGCCAGATGTGCCGCCTGACTGGAGTTTAGCTACACTGCCACAGCATTTAGAACGATTGAGACAAGCTGCACCTAAGCTCAAGCAATCCGTTATTAATGCCTGTGCTCATACCGTTTTGCTAGATAGCAACGTAACGGCTCAGGAAGCTGAGCTATTGAGGGCTGTGACCATTGCGTTAGATTGCCCTATCCCACCTTTTCTCAACTCAGCACGCGCTTCAAAGTCGGCTGCGTAATCAGTTACAGAATGAGTTTTTTGCATCAGGTCATTCTCCCTGACTGGGTTCTGCACTCATAGTTTCGAGGTAGGTAATGATGGCTTTGGCGACAACGCTATCTTCTAGATAATGTTTTGTAACTTCACTCAAAGCTGCCTTGCCTGCGCTGAGGTGTCGTTCTGGATTTAGGAGTTGGCGTTTCAGTATCTGTAGTTGATGCTGGATTGTTTCCCAACGATGAGGTTGGGTGGTTTGGATTTCTTGGAATTCGGCATCAATGATGGTCAGAGCTTCAGTTTCGGTGGTGGGGCGGTGGGTAGTCTGAAGAGTTTTAACAAGGGTGCTCAAATCTTTGATTTCCTGCTTTAGGTTTTCTTCAGCAGCGTAGTTGTGTTCGTTGTAGGTATCGACCTTCTCGAAGACTTGAACTTTGTTTGCGTTGGGGAAGCTGTATTTTGGGGTGTCTGGCATTGATTTTGGCTCCTAGGCAAAAATATCGTCGAAAATTGATCGCTTGACTCGAAAGCCAATGCTGATGATACGTTGATACAACTCTTCTAGGTTGTCAATTGTAATTTCTCCTTCTTGGTGAAGTTTTTTGATAATCGCTAAGGTGCCTTTGACCTGCAAGCCTAGACGGCTGGCTTCTCGTCGAGCCGCGAAGTCATCGAGAATGATGTAGTCAGCATTGAGTTCTAGGGCGAGGGTCATTGCTTCGGATTCGCCGCGTCCTAGGCGTTGGCTTAAGCTGTTGGCTAAGACGCTCATTTGGATTGGCTTAATCTCAATTTTCTGGTTAGCGAAAATTGTTTTAAGCGAAAAGCTAATCTCATCTTCTTTAGCTTGTATTTCATTAAAAACGGCTTGGGGTGTGAAGTATTCTCCCGGTTGCGAAAGAAAAATCTCTAGCAGTTCTAGCCGAGGCAGAAAAATGAGTGGCGATGTGTTGAAGACAATTTTCATTGCCAGGTTTTCTCGGCGGCAATGTCATCTTCGGTCAGGTAGGAGAATTCAATCCCCATTAGGTCTAGGATTTGCAGGAAGGCTTCAGGTTCAAGACTTAAGACGTCTGAAGCTTTTTTAAGGCTGATGAGCCGCGCCGTGAGAGCACCTAGAACAATAAGAAAATTTTCTTTTTGCTCTAGGGTGTTGAAGAGTTGAATTTCAGTAGCGATGTTTTGGAGGAGTTCTTGAGGCATAGCTTTACTTTTCAGAGATTATGGATTGTAATTTTCGTTGTAATCATCGATAAACTCAATGATTTGAACTTCTTTGGCATTTGGGAAAATATACTGATTTCCTCCTTGTTGCATTTCAATAGAGATTTCTGGTGGCGGAGATTGAGCAATATCATAGTTATAAAATCCACAGCGTGATTGAATTGCTGCGATCGCATCTATAACTCCCTGCGATTTCTCAGGTGGTAAGTTAATAAGCCTAGAAATGTCGTTGGATTTAGCTACTTGCCCTAGAGCATAAATTGCTGCATTGCGAACTGTTGGATCTTCATTGTTATTGAGGAGATTAAACAATGACTCAATCACCTCTACCTCTGAGTTACCGCTTTTTCCTAAAGAAATTGCTATTTCCCTAAGTAGATCTCGATTCTGTATATTTTCTAGACTTTGCATTAGTGGTGTTGTGGTTCTGGAGCCACCAATCTGAATCAATGCTCTTATAGCTAAGTTTTTGAGATCCGAGTTTTCCTCTCGTTGGAGAATTTCACACAGTGGATCAACTGCTTGCTCATCACCAATAACCCCAAGGGCTTGGACAGCAACTTGACAATCAGAAATATCTTCACTATCCAGTAACTGTAGTAAGTCATTGACGACATCTTTATTTCCTAGCTGTGCTATGGCCATAGTGGCAGATTGTCGCACAAACATACTGGCATCCTTTAAACAATCTGACAGCAAGGAAAAAACCTCTTCCTCTCCATTGTGTTTGCTATATGGATGCAGTGCAAGAGCTGCATTTCCTCTCAACTCTTCATCATTTGAGTTGCACAATATATGTTTTAGTAATCCAATTGCCTCAGTTCCTCCCAATTCCCCTAAGATTCTAATAGGTATATAGCTCCATTGAACCTTTACTGAACATTGAAGAAATAGAATTTTTTGTATAATATTTACAGTTCGTTTTGTATCTAGAATTTTCAAATCATTCAGAGGATTGTAAAAGTACTGGAAATCGCAAAGACCATGATTTAAAATAATTTCTTCTAACTTATCTATACCTATAGAAAAATATTCATCTCCACCTTGTATTAATAATATAGAGAGATTATAGGTGAGCTTAAAATCGTCTATTCTTAAAATCTGAAGGATTTTAAGTGATGCTTTCAGAACTTTTTCCGAAGGTGAAGGTAGATATCGTAGAGCATAAGCTACTTCTACTCGCCCGTCATCGGCATCTTCAGAATTTCCAAGGATTTCTAACAAGGAATCGATTGCTTTCTGGCTCCCAATAGAGGCTAAGGTAATGGCTGCTGAACTTAGCACGACCGGATTATTATAATTGTTTAAGATATCTAAAAGTAGCTCGACAGACTTTTCGCTTCTGGTTTCTTTTAAATCGATGCCAACAATATTTAATACTTCCTTAGGAATATCATAAACTTCTTTAATCATTTGATGTAGTAAATTAAGACCTACTTCTGGATCTACTCTTGAGAGATCAAATGCAGCTCTTCGACGCAGCCAAAATTCTTGTTCTAGATCTTCTGCAATTCTTTTTAGAAAATTAAACAAATCATCAGAAGAAGGTTTCAGAAGAAGCTGAGCTGCCGCTTCTTTTATCTCTAAAGGCTGCTTGTGATTTGCTAGAATAGCTCTGATTACAATAACAGATGGCGAGTTGCTAATATTTTCTACAACGTCTTCAGCAATGCAACGCACCGAATAGTCTGTATCATTCAATGCATGAATTAACAACTTTGTTACGAGTTCACTCTGAATTATCCAGAGTGCATAGACAACATGCCACCGTAAAACCGAATCTTGATGATTTAAAATTGTTTCAAGATAGGAAACGGCACTATTTGATCGTGTCTTCCCTAATAGCTTAACCTTTAACCACTCTGGAATTTTTAACTCTCTTACCCTTCCAACTGTAGTTGCCTGAAACTCAGATTTTACTTCGCCAGCCAATCGAGCTCCTAGCCCCCAGTCCACGTCAAGTGCTAGCTTGATTAAGCTTTCAGCCCGATGTTC
>JAGVDA010000384.1 GCA_020058975.1 Thermosynechococcus sp. WC_1
AAGCAGGCATTGGAGGAATTGTGTGCTCATATTACGACATAATATCTTCCCTATTATCCTATCGATTTTTTGCTTCACCAAAAGCTCGGAAGAGCCCAAACTCAATGACAGTATGGTGACTCAGTGCTTGCTTAACTTGTTCATAAACGCCATTGCGTTTGATGCTACCGCTCCCGTAGGTCATGAGCACCCTCGCACCAACCGGAATTTCTGGTGTGATGCTGGCAATTTGCCCTTTGCCAAACAAGATTTTGACGGGATTATAGAACTGGAAATTTTGCATGGAAATCTCTGCCTGTATACGATAAATTGAATTCCGATAAATTAAGCGTCTCGCGGTTGCCAGTATTCGACGATCGGATCTGCTGCCAACATTGCTCGAAACTCCGCCAGTGCTCCCGTAGACTGTCGCCACTGAAGGTAGCGCTGCTGGTCTTCGCAGCCATCCCAACTTTGAATCAGCACAAATTCCTGTGGCTGATCTACCTGAACTAGTGTATTCACGTAGTGGTATCCCGGCTGGTTGCGAGTTTCAGGTAGGATGCGGGATAAGTGTTGCAGAAATGCTTCAGAGTTTTTCGCCGTTAGACGCAGGGTTACGGTGATAGTCATAGTGGTTTCTCCTTGGTTCATGATTTCGTTGCTTTGCGCTGAGCGATCGCGCTCAAGAGCTTTTCCGTCAGTGCCTGGTCAGAAAATGGATTTTGCCCCGTAATCAATTCGCGGTCTTGCACAACATTGCTGCTCCACGGTTTGGCAACTTGGATCTCTCCACCAGCCGTTTTCATCGCTGTTTCTGGATAAAAGAGCATTTCTCCACCAAGCTGCTTAGACTCACTGACTTGTTCTTCTGCTGTAGAAAATATAGTCATTTTGTATCCTTCGTATGGCCACCCATTAGCCAGTTCTGCTGCCTTTTGAGAATTTCCTTGCTGTAGTGATTGAACAAATGCATCAGCTTTAGGCATGGCCGCAATTAAAGAAATTGGACCATGACAGATCAGTGCAGTAGGCTTTCCTGTTTGGTGAAAATAAGACAATACCTGTCGAACGGCAGGATCTTGAATCAGATCCTGCATGGGTGCATGACCACCTGGAAAAAAGACAGCATCATATCGATCAAGACCTGCTTGAACAACTTCTCTTAATTTGCGAGGTGACTTCAGCTCAACTAAATTATCGTGAAACGCTCTAATTTCTTGGTACTCAGTTTGGCTCTTATCAAAGAAATCAATGGAATCAGAATGAATATCCATAGAGGGCTTATTCCCTTTTGGGTTGGCAAAGGTGACGGCATAGCCCTCCTCCTGTAAACGTTTCACTGGCACAGCTAGTTCATTGAGAAAGTAGCCAGTTTTGTAACTTTTACCGTCACGGAGGGCGATAGCCTCTTCGCTAGAAACGATAACCAGCACGTTTCCTTTGCTAGCTATCTGGGTTGAAGCTAGAGTGGCGACTAAAAGAGCAAGTAAAAGAGAGGATAGAAAAGCGAGAAGGAGCTTTTTCATGATGAGTCTCCAGTAAACCTGTTGAATATTTATTAGAGAATGCCTACAGGATCGATCGAATGATGCCACCATCGACACGCTGGGCAGCCCCATTGATGGCAGAGGCATTTTCAGAACAGAGGAAAACCACTAAATCAGCAATTTCATCGACAGTGGCAAATCGTTGCAGCAAGGATGTAACCCCATCGGCTTTGAAGTAATCTGTTTTCATCGCATCAACTGTCGTTCCAGAGCCTTGAGCGATTTTGTTTAGAAACACCTCTACCCCTTCAGTCCAGGTCGGCGCAACAAGCGCTGAATTGACTGTGACCCCTGTTCCTTTAGTCATCTCGGCCAATCCACGAGCCAAGGCAATTTGAGTCGTTTTGGTGACTGAGTAGTGAAGCATCTCGGGGTTTGGTTTTACCCCAGCTTCGCTAGCAATGAAGACTATCCTGCCCCAATTTTGTTCAAGCATTCTCGGCATAAGAGCACGAGTTAACCACACACCGCTCATGACATTGAGATCAAATAATTTAGACCATTCAGAATCGGTCACTTGAAAAAAGGGTTTGAACTCGAAAAAGCCGACATTGTTAACCAGAATATCCACATTGCCGATCGCCTGAGCCGCACTAAATAAATGTTCTGCTCCCACCGCAGTTGCAATATCTGCGGCTATTCCATAAACCGTACCGATCGACTGGAATTCCTGAGTCACCACGTCAACTCGCTTCTGAGAACGACCATTGATAATAACGTGTGCCCCTTCTTCCAAGAGTTTAGTGGCAATCGCTTTACCTACGCCCGACGTAGAACCTGTAACAAGTGCTAATTTACCTTTAATGTGCAAGTCCATAAAGTTCTCCTTTTAGGCGATATGAGTAGGTTGTCAGCATTGTTGGATCGAAGTTTTCCGTCCGATTCTTAAGCGGAAATTGTTATTGTAGACATCTGTTTTAAGAGTTTTACCATCTGCTCTCCGACTCCCGTTGCTGAGGCCGGATTTTGTCCAGTAACAAGACGATCGCTAACTTCCACATGGGCGCGAAAGTTGGGAGCCTTTGTATACTCTGCGCCACGTTCAATCCAGGTTGATTCCAATAAGAAAGGCACTACATCATTCAACTCAACTGCAACTTCTTCCTCATTCGTAAATGATGAAACACGCTTTCCAGCCACCAAATAGGTGCCGTTTGACAGTTTGATATTGACTAGACCTGCTGGACCATGGCATACCGCGCCCACGACTCCACCTTGCTCATAAATTGCGGCGGCAATTTGAGCGAGTTGTTCATTCTTGGGAAAATCCCACATTGTGCCATGCCCCCCCGCATAGAAGATGGCATCGTAATCAGTTGGATTGACTTCTGCCGGACTCAATGTCTGCTCAACCTTGGCAAGCTTTGCTGAATCATCTATAAATGCCTTATTGAGCGGGTCCTGCAAATCAATACCGATCATGGGTGCTTTACCACCTTTAGGACTCACGAACACCACCTCAAATCCTGCTTGCTCAAATACATGATAAGGATGGGTCACTTCGGAAAGATAAAACCCAGTTTCTTTACCTGTGTTTCCCAATTTGTCGTGGCTAGTCAGTACAAACAATATTTTTTGCATGAAATAAACTCCTAGATTTTGGACTTGTCAGATGACTTCGGATTATTAAAATAGACCAGTCTATTTTAAATGAGCAATTGAAAGGTTTGGCGCGGGAAATGGCATCATTAGAACTACTTCAAAATCACTCCAAACATGAACTGTATATAGTTCTTGAGTGGAGCATCGCTTTTACTCACTTTCATCTTCAACAGCGCACCTTCCCAACTGTTGAGACAGAATTCAGAGAGTACCTTTGCCGGATATTCGGTTGAAATTTCGCCCCTGTTTTGAGCGGCTTGGATACATTCTGCAAACTGATCGCGCCACCGATCGGTCGCTTCCTGCAACTTTAAGCGAAACGGTTCATTTTGATCCGCCATCTCTTGAGAAAGATTGCCAAACAAACAACCCTCTCGATATTGCAAAGTTTCAAACTCCTCAACCTTAAAGGCAAAATAACGCTTCAGTCGGTTGAGAGGACTCAGGCTAGCATCATTTAAATAATGTTCAACAATGCGATCGTGCATCTGAGAATCATAATCAATGATTGCTAGACCAAACTCTTCCTTATTGCTGAAGAAGTGATAGAAAGAACCTTTAGGAACTCCCACAGCCTGTAGAATTTCTTGAATCCCAGCATGGTTATATCCTTTTTCCACAATAATCTTCCGGCCTGCTCGAATTAAGGCAAGTCTTGTATCCTCCTTGGCTAAGATTTTCTCCTTTGCACTCACGTTTAATAGACCAGTCGATTCAGTGGATAGACTAAGAATAGACCAGTCGTCTTGAGATGTCAAGTCATGAAAGATGATGGTGGCGCTGGGTGATCTCAGCGATGTACGCGGCATAACAACCCGCCTGCACACCGACCGTATAAAATTTGTCGGTTTGTCCGAAAAGTTACTAGCGGCGGGTGAGGCGGAACGTTAGACCGCTTCAGTACCTCAGCTTTTCTTACATATGAAGTTACTAATGTCAAAACTTTCACATTTGAAAATCAAGAATATTTTTTGTTTGAGC
>JAGVDA010000320.1 GCA_020058975.1 Thermosynechococcus sp. WC_1
CATCAACACGCCTAGCAGCAATGCCGCCACAATCGCCGTCATCCAGGCGGCGCGTTTGCCCCACCGCAGATAGGCGATCGCCGTGGGCAGCGCAAACATCATCCGAAAGATTGGTCCAATGGGGAAGTAAAAATTCAGGATCCAGAGGAGGGCGCTAGTACTCGCTAAAAATGCCGTCTCTACCATAATGCGAGGATGGCGGGGGTCTACCTTTAGATCTCCTGGCATAGGAGATTTAGGTTGAGACGGCGAAATGGCTGGATCTTGCATAGATTGAGCAGGTAGTGCAGTCTCTCATCCTAAACCAGCAAATCGTCTAGTGCATCCACGTTGACAATCTGAAAAGACTCAGGCGTTCTTTTAATTAGCCCTTTTTTCTCAAGCTTGCCCAATACCCGCGTTACGGTTTCCCGCGCCATACCGCTCAAACTGCTCAGCTCACGGTGGGGTAAGTTAGGAATTTCAATACTGGTGCCCTTCTGGGTGCCTTGACCCTCTGCCAAAAACAGCAGAATATCTGCAATGCGAGACGTGCTGTCAGACTCTCGCAGCCGCAGCCGTCGATTCACCTGTCGCAGCCGCCGCGCCATCAGCTTGGCTAGCCGAATACCACCCTGTGGCTCCGTATTCAAAAAATGCACAAAATCATTGGCGGGCATATTGGCAACTACCGTCGGCGTTAGCGTCAGCACATCCGTTGAGCGCGGCACTTCGTCGAGGGGAGCCATTTCACCAAAGACCTCGCCTTTGCCCACAATATTAAGGGTCACTTCTTTGCCGTCAATATTATAGGTACGGATTTTTACCCAGCCGCTCAAAATAAAGTACACCGAACTGCCCCAATCATTTTCGAGCAAAACCACTCGGTGGGCTGGATGTTCCCGCGTCACAACGTGAGCTAGCGCCGCTCTAGCCGTCTCTAAAGGCAGACCGTCAAAAAAAGGAATAGCGCGCACTAGCTCATCTAGCTTTGCGTCACGAACGGTTTGTCGATCATCCATGGGCTATGCAGTCCGTATGCGTGATGAATGTCATCCTCAACCCTAGCAGTCCCTTAGGCTAAAAATGCTGAAAATACTCTGTAGGCGATCGCCGCTAAAGCAAAGAAATATTGCAATCTCTCTCGCAACACGTTACACTTCTTAACAAGTGGAAGACAACTGGTGACATAACTTCTTTGCAAAGTCTTTGTATCAGAGTTTCCTACTCCCAACACAGCAAGTTCTTTCAGCCGCCTAGCAGCGGCTGTTTTTTTAGGGCTTGATTTTTAGCCATCAAGATGTCGCCGACGTTTTGAAGCTTAAAGATTAAGCGCAATGCTTTGATTCTGAGTTGAAGGTACATTGTTGCTGAAGACCGTGATACCTTAAAGAGTGCTGTGCAAAGTATATAAAAACTCAACGCCTACGAGATATCACATTTAGTAAAATCTTTTGCCGATTATGGCGCTTTATTTCTCTGCAATCCCTCGCTTCGGTACAGCGTCTTAAGATATTGTGCTTGACCGAGGCATTTTTAATGAGAAGCCGTTCTCTACACAAGATGGCGTTGCTAAAGAAACAGTGAGGTGAAGCACGCTTGAATGCCTTGTCATAGTTTTGCCTGAATTACTTATCAGGTATGAGTTAGAACTCTGCCCGTACCCGAGACGACCCATTAAAGTCGTGTTTGATTCTCTGAATACAGGCTTATTGTGTGCCAAGCGCTGAATTCGTTCAGTCAACATTGCTACCGCTCTATCAATGCATGAGTGAGTGGGAGCGTAATTGCAAATTAACCTGAGCATTAGAGTTCTCGTTTTCAAATTGGAGGTTGTCTTAATGTCTATCCGTCTCTATGTTGGTAATTTACCGAAAGAAATTGAGCGTACAGAGCTTGAAGCATTGTTTGCCGAAGCTGCCGGAGAGCTTGCCTCTACCAAGGTTGTGACCGATCGCAAAACGGGCAAATGCCGAGGGTTTGGGTTTGTGACCGTTGAGACTGAGGAACAGGCTGATATTGTCATCGAAAAATTGAATGGGTTCTCTCTCAAGGACAGCATTCTTAAAATTGAGAAGGCGCTGCCTAAGGCAAAAGAATCGACTGGCGCTGTCAGCACCGTTGAACCGCCTACGCCAGCCTCTAAACGCAATGGCACCAGCGGCGGCAGCAGCAAAGGGAAAGGCCAAGGCCGTCAATCTCAAAATGCGGCGGTCGGCGGCGGTCAGTCTGAGTCATTCCAGCCCGATCCACGCTGGGCACAGGATTTAGAGAAGCTAAAAGAGATGCTGTTGGCACAAACCAACGCGTAATCTTGAGGCCGACTCACCCATAAAAGAGCGTTTGACATTAAGCAAGACGACTGTACCTTTCACAACTCAATTTTTCAAAATCAAGGTTTAGATCTCAATCTAAGCCTTCATAAACATCAGTTTTAACGTAGAGCTTTAGGCTTCTTACTTGGCGACACCTCTCTTGGGGTGCCGCTTTTTAATGTCATAATCCCTTACTTGGCGGTCATCCAATTCAATCCGGTATGGACTTCTGCCAGAAGCGGCACGCTCAAGGGTAAGGCTTCTTCCATCACGGTTTGGATGATGGGTTTGACGGCTTCAAGATGCATGGGATGTACCTCTAGAACCAGTTCATCATGAACCTGAAGCAGCAGGTGCGCTTGATAAGGGGCGATCGCATGCTGCAGCCGTACCATTGCAATTTTAATCAGATCGGCACTCGAACCCTGGATGGGCGCATTGGCTGCTGCTCTCAGCATTCCACGCTCGTAGGTGGTCATTTTAAGTTTGGCAAGGTCTATCGCAGCCAGGTCTGCGAGGGGTTTGCCGTGGAGCTGTTTAAGGCTGCTGCTCTCAAACTCAAAGTAGCGGCGGCGGCCTAGAAGGGTTTCGACATAGCCCTGGGCGATCGCCTCCTGCTCCATGCGCTGTAAATAGCCAAACACACCAGGGTAGCGCTCATAAAAGCGATCAATAAAGGTTTTGGCTTCACTGTAGCTAACCCCTGCCTCCCGAGAAAAGCGCTGGGCACCCATGCCGTAGATCACGCCAAAGTTAATGATTTTGGCAAGGCGACGTTCATCGGGGTTGATGTCGTCTTTTTCGAGCAAAAGCTGCGCTGTCAGGGTATGAACATCCTGGTTTTGGCGATAGGCTTCGACTAAGCGGGGTTCTTCGCTGAGGTGCGCTAAAATCCGTAGCTCAATTTGAGAGTAGTCTGCGGTTACGAGCGTCCAGTCCGCCTCTGGAATAAACGCGGCTCGAATCTGGCGGCTGAAGGCGGTACGGATAGGGATATTTTGCAGATTTGGGTTAGAAGACGATAACCTTCCCGTTGCGGTGATCGCCTGGTTAAAGTCCGTGTGGACGCGCTGGGTGTCGGCACGAACAAGGAGCGGCAGGGCATCAACGTAGGTAGATTTGAGCTTGGCGAGGGTGCGGTACTCCAGCAAAATGTCTACGAGAGGGTGATCGCCCTGGAGTTTTTCGAGGGTCGCAGCATCGGTAGAGTAGCCCAGCTTAGTTTTGCGCGATTTTTTGGCATCTAGCCCCAGCTTTTGAAACAGAATATCGCTCAACTGCTTCGGGGAACCCAGGTTAAAGGTTTCGCCTGCAAGGTCATAAGCCTGAACTTCAAGACGCTGAAGATCGCGCTCAAGCTGGCCTGAGAAGGTGTGGAGATAGGCTTGGTCGATGCGAATGCCGTGGGTTTCCATCGCCGCCAAGACAGGCTCTAAGGGAATCTCAACCTCAGCAAACAGCTTCAGCAGCTTAGGACGAGCCACCAGTTCGGCCTGAAGTTTTTCGACGAGCTGGTAGGTGGTAAGCACATCCAGTCCGCAATACTCAGCCACCCTAGGGATGTCAATATCGGCAATGGTCTTGCCCTTCGGCACCAGATCTGTAAAGCTCTGGGCGGTGATATTGAGGTAGCGACGGGAGAGATCTGTCAGGTTATGAGTGCTGTCAGGGTTGAGGACATAGCTTGCCAGCATGGTGTCAAATACTACTCCTGCAAGCTGAATGCCCTGAAATTGCAAAACAAGGCGATCGAATTTGGCGTTTTGCAGCGCTTTTGGGTAAGTCTCGCTTTCGAGAATGGGGCGTAGTGCCGCTAAAACCTCGACTAGCGGCAGATTA
>JAGVDA010000277.1 GCA_020058975.1 Thermosynechococcus sp. WC_1
CCATCTTGAACCACCAGGCAATATCCTCACGAAATGCCTCATCAAAAATAGGAACGCGCTGAATAGGCAGGGATGGAGCAGCACTGGGCTTACTCTTTTTCTTGCTCAAGACGAAACTCCTGCCTTAATTGGGTGATGGCATCCTCGGTCGAGACGACATCTAAAGGCTGTTCATCTCGCGCTTTAGAACGCTCCAAAGCCTCAAAAAGACGTTCGGCATTTCTGGGTGATTTCAATAGGTATGCTGTTTCATAAAGACTTGATAGGTCAGATTCTGCAATCATCGCCACGTTCTCACCGTCACGGCGCTTCACAATCACCACCTGATGATCGTTTGCCACCTGGTCTAACAGCGAGAAGAAGTTCTTTCGAGCGTCGGTTGGCGAGGCGGTACTTTGCATATTCATAAATGTACCTAAAAGCTGTACATTTATTATCTCACTGCTTGTTGTTTATAGGCAACTGGCAGGATATAAACGACCGATGTCTCAATGCGTTTGACGGAATGGCGATCGCCTATTGAATGATTGGCAGGTCGGGCAAAACTAATCTGGCAACCATTTCAGCATCTCACACTGCGAGGATCCAGCGCATCTCTGAGGGCATCACCCAAGAGGTTAAAAGACAGCACCGTCAAAATAATGAGAATCGCAGGGGGCCACAACAGCCAGGGCTGAAACACCAAAATAGAGGCATTCGTTGCCAAAGATAACAAATTGCCCCAAGACGGATCGGGCTGCTGAATGCCTAATCCAATCAGGCTCAGTACAGACTCTGCCCCAATAAAGCTAGGGATAGATAGCGTCGCTGAGATGATGACAAAAGTTGCAGTCTGGGGCAGAATATGGCGAACAATAATATAGAGCGGCTGACCGCCTACGGCTCTCGCGGCCTGTACAAATTCCCGCTGCTTTAGCGAAAGCACTTCCCCTCGAATGACGCGGGCTAGGCTAGTCCAGCTCACCAGTGAAGTAATCAGCACAATCAGAATAAAGCGATCGCTGCTGCTGAGAGTATCGGGTAAAACCTTCGCCAGCGCCACAATCAGATAAATCGAGGGAATCGTCATGAGGACTTCAACGCCGCGCATCAAAACCCCATCGACGATGCCGCCAAAGTAACCAGAAATGCCGCCCACCAGCATCCCCAACGGGAATGAAATCGCAACGCCCAATAGCCCAATGCTCAGGCTAACCCGACCGCCGTACAGCAAGCGGCTAAACTGATCGCGCGCCTGCTCATCGGTGCCCAAGAGGTTAATTTTGCCAGCGCCAACGGTGCCAAAAAGATGGCGATCGCACCTAAAGCCAGGAAACACCACCACCTGATCAATCTTAGGATTCGTCAGCGACCACCGCGTGGGCAATGGCAGCTTGATCTGCAAAAAAGGGTACTCAGCCCCCTTTACAAATAGTCGAACTGCAGAGGGTTGCGTGCGGTCTTGCTGAATTAGACGCTTTCCTGTGTTGACATCCACAGGGCCTTGAGTTGTTGGATAGACAGATGGCCCGATACCCTGTTCTGAGCGCCAGTAGATTTGGGTGGGTGGCAGCAAAGACCCATCGGGCTGAGAGACATAGGGGTCGTAAGGTGCAAAGAAATCTGCCCCGATGACTGCAATATAAAAAACCAGCAAAACCGCAATGCCAAAGCGGGCAAGGGGATTCTTTTTGAGTCGTTGCCACCAAGTCATAGGGTTGGGTCTGCCTAAACCGTCATTCAGCGCTTTGGTAAGCCCGTCATTAAGTCATTAAGTTTAACCGATGTCGTTCGCGTCAATAATGCGCTGAAATAAATAGCCCGTCCCACGGGCGGTCAAAATTAGCTCAGGATTGCTAGGGTCTTCTTCAAGCTTGGCGCGCAGACGAGAAATATGGACATCCACCACGCGCGTATCAACATGGCGCTCAGGGGTGTAGCCCCAAACCTCTTGTAAAATTTCAGCCCGCGAAAACGCTTCGCCCGAACGACTCACCAATAATTCCAGCAGGCTAAACTCCATCCCCGTTAGCCGAATCCGCTCGTCGCCTTTATAAACCTGACGCTTATTTGTATCTATACGGATACTTGTGACCTGAATAACGCCAGAGCTAGGAATACCCGGGCTACCATTTTTGCTCACACGGCGTAACACAGAGCGAATTCGTGCTTCGAGTTCTTTCGGCGAGAAAGGCTTGACCACATAGTCATCAGCCCCCAACTCTAAACCTGTGATGCGATCTGCCACATCACCTAAGGCAGTCAGCATAATGATAGGCACATCCGACTCTTTACGAAGCTCTTGGCAGACACCGTAGCCATCCAGCTTCGGCATCATGACGTCTAAAACCACTAAATCTGGCACTTCATTGTGAAATACCTCGATCGCCTCTTCTCCATCGGCAGCGGTGACGACGTCATAGCCAATCATTGAAAGTCGGGTTTCCAGAATTCGGCGGATACTCGCTTCGTCATCCACGACCAAAATTCTTTCTTTATGGTTTTCCAACTGACTTAACACTCCTTAAAGTTTGGTCGGTTTTGAAGGCTCATTTTTCGACCTCTTTTATTAAGTTACCATGAAGTTTGTTAAGAATAAAAATTCCAAAAGCCTTTCATATATAGCGCTTTGAGAAATGGTAAACCTTAATTTTGTTTAAGATTTGTATTGTATTTGCATGACACTTATATGGCAAAAGCGCGAACAAAATTTGTTTGTAATGAATGTGGTGCAGAGTCGAGGCAATTTTTTGGCAAATGTCCGGCTTGCAGCAGTTGGGGCACTTTAGTTGAGCAGGCTGTACCCGCCACTTCAACGGGCATTATAGACGGCACTCGCCTGGGCGCAGCTTCGCAGCAGTCTCGATTTAAACGCGCTGGTGCTACTCCAGAAGCTCATGCGGCCTTGACCCTAGACCAAATTGTAGAGACAGCCGCCCAGCGCTTTAGCTCTGGCTATTCTGAGCTAGATCGGGTTTTGGGTAGCGGCATTGTGCCAGGTTCCCTGGTTTTGGTGGGCGGAGACCCTGGCATTGGCAAGTCAACGCTGCTGCTGCAAATGATGAACATGCTGGCAACGCAGCATCGCGTGCTCTACGTTTGTGCGGAGGAGTCGGGACAGCAGGTGAAGCTAAGGGCGCAGCGGTTGGGGGCAGTCGCTAATGCGATGGCGGCAACAACCCTAACTTCTGTACAGGCAGATAAAGCAGATTTGTATCTGCTGCCCGAAACCGATCTAGAGGTGATCGTGCAGGAGCTAGATGCACTTCAGCCCCAAGTGGCGGTGATTGACAGCATTCAGGCGATCTATTTGCCCACCATGACTTCGGCACCTGGCTCGGTAGCACAGGTGCGCGAATGTACAGCGGCCTTGATGCGGTTAGCAAAGCGGCAAAATATTACGCTCTTTATTGTGGGGCATGTCACTAAAGAAGGGGCGATCGCCGGCCCTAAGGTTCTCGAACACTTAGTAGACACGGTGCTGTACTTTGAAGGCGATCGCTTTGCCAGTCATCGGCTGCTACGCTCGGTCAAAAATCGGTTTGGGGCAACCCATGAAGTGGGCGTGTTTGAGATGAGCGATAAGGGTTTGCAAGAAGTGCTGAACCCCTCGGCGCTGTTTTTAGGCGATCGCGGTGAGGTAACCCCAGGCACTGCAACCATTGTGGCCTGTGAGGGCACTCGCCCTATTGTGGTGGAGCTACAGGCGCTGGCGGCACCGACGAGCTATGCATCGCCTCGGCGTTCGACTACAGGGGTTGAGTACAATCGCTTTTTGCAAATTTTGGCGGTGCTTGAAAAGCGACTGGGCATTCCGCTCTCAAAGTTAGATGCCTATGTCTCGTCTACGGGAGGGCTGAACGTAGGGGAGCCAGCCGCTGATTTAGGCGTGGCGATCGCCGTGGCAGCCAGCTTCCGAGATCGGATGGTGGATCCGTTTACGGTCATCATTGGTGAGGTTGGGCTAGGGGGACAAGTCCGCTCTGTCTCTCAGCTAGAGCTGCGGCTGAAGGAAGCCGCCAAACTTGGTTTTAAGCGCGCCATTATCCCCAAGGGACAGGTATTGGCAGATACAGGACTAGAGTTAATTCCGGTGGGTCGTGTGGCAGATGCGATCGTAGCGGCGCTGCCGACCCAAGGATAAAAGGGTGATTAGCATTCTGAACTTGATCGCAATGCGTGAGATGCCATTACCGAATGGGGACAAATCCAGCTTGACGCACGGACGCTTGCCCCTCATCACTCAGCAACAAATTAGCGTAAGCGACCCCAGCCTGTTCATCCAGTTTTTGATCACGTTTTATCACCACAAAGAGACGGCGGATAATTGGGTAAGATGCATCTCCAAAGGCTTGGGCATTGACGGTTGTACAGGCTAAGTCTTCACAAGGAGAAACAAATTTTTGCTCTGAATTTTTCGCAAGGCTAACGACTCGTATCGTCCTTTGATTGATAATTTCAGCGGCGGTAGCATAGCTAATGGCACCCGGTGTTGTTGCCACAATCCGCAGTCCTTCAGTGGTGTCTCGAACTTCTCGCACAGTCGCTCCAAAAGGACGCTTTTGCAAGACTTGCTCAAAGAAAAAATCTACGGTTCCCCCAGCTTGTGGGTTGCGGCTAATCGGAGTGATTTTGAGGTCTGGGCCGCCCACGTTCTTCCAATTCTGCACTTTACCCGTAAAAATATCGCTAACTTGAACCAAGGTTAACCCTTTCAACCCTCTATTAATGACCTGAGGATGGGCATAAAGGGCAATGCCGTCAATGGCAACAGGAATTTCTTCTAGGAGGTATCCCTTCAATTTAGCTTGGGTAAACTCCTGCGCCTTAAGCCCTCGTGAAGATTGGGCAAAACTCAGTTGCCCCTCAATCAACATCTGAATACCCTGACTTGAACCTGGCTTACCCATGGTCGGTTCTGTATACCGAAGCTGAAACGCTGGAAAAGCTGTTTTGATGGGTTGGGTGATGTTAGGCGATCGCAGCGGAGCAAAGGTTGTGGAGCCGCCATAATTAAAAACGCCTTTCGGCACGTTTGGGACATCGGCATATTTCCGATAGTTTTGCACTGTAACGCCTTGAAGTTGACCGCCGCCAATTCCTGCTGTGGGCGACTGCACAGAATTAGCTGAGCGCCGGATTCCAGCATCAGAGATGACACGATTACTAGGTTGTAGGCGGGAATTGATCGAAGGCGGCTGCTCCTTCATAAACAACGCTCCCGCTCCTACTCCCGCTAAAACAGCTAGCCCTGAAATAATAAAGAGGATAGGTGTACTAAGCTTGCGTAATGGTGCCCCACAATGCTCACAGGTTTTAGAACGAACGGGGTTACGATACTCGCACGTAGGGCATTTAGCAAAACTGTTGGACATGCAACGTTCCTTATCATCGTTGAGAGTAAACGCCCATACTTTAGGACATTCGTATTACTAAAAATATATTGTGAGATTGCTATCCTGTCTGTTTGGCGTGACGATCTTTCTCTAAATCTGTCCATTCGGAAAGGCTTAAATAGAATAAACAAACCCATCAAGCCTAATTTCAAAAGAATTTACGCTTATATGATCTATATTTATTTGTAATATCAAAAGCAACTCACATCTTAATTGACTGTGTCATAACATTACGATTGATTACAAGATCATTGTGTCGCATAGCTTTCATCATCTCACAATTTACGCGGCGAGTTTTCTATGGTTATCTAAAGTAACGTTTTGGATATAAAAATATGACAAAAACATTTACCCTCATTAGCTTAGGATCCAGAGGCGTCGGCAAAACAGTCTTTCTTGCCTATAACTGTGCAGAAATTTTACGCCCTAATCGCAAAGAGGGGGATTCAGAAACTTTATGGTTTGAGTGTTTAGATCAAGAATTTCAAGCAAAGATTGAAAAATTAGTAGGGTATGTCATCCGCACCGGACAATATCCGCCACCGACCTTTAAGATTGAGGACTTTATTTTTAGCTTAAAGAAAAAGAGCCTGAGCGGAGATAAAACGCTTTGCAATTTTCGTTGGTTAGATTTGCCTGGAGAGTGGTGTAATATTCAAAATTCAGAGTTTCAGTCTACTTTGTTACAGTCTCATGGATGCTGCGTCTTTGTAGATATCCATGCATTGCTGAACAATAAGCTTTATCTAGAGACGATGGAAACCATTATGAATCAGGTAGAGGCGATCGCCTCGCTAGTTAACCACAATCATCTCAAATACCCTTTTGCGCTGATCTTAACGAAGTGCGATCTCGTCGATTTAAGTCCCATTGGTCTCGTTCAGGTCGAATCAAAATTGCTTCCTATTCTTAAAAAGTTTGAAGCTCTTAAAGCGCATTATCGACGGTTTTATTCTCCAACGCCTACCAGCGATCAGCCTCAGAGTGGAGTTCCACCTCTAAAAGATGCAAAAGCTCCGTTGTTATGGTTAATAACCGAACTCCAAAGGCTGCACGGCTCCAAGGATCAGCTTAATCTAGGAGATAGTCTTAATCAGATAATATCAAATTCAATTAACGATCCGGCGGCAGCTATAGATTTAGAAAAATCTTCAGCACCTCAAATAAAAAATATTTTAAGCTGGAAGAATTTTAGATCGCAAAAAACTATATTAATAATATTGTTGACTTGTGGAATCTTAAGTGGAGCCTTAGCCCTATCACTTAAGTCGAGTATATTTAATCCTAAGACAGCAGTTTTAACGCCAAATCAAAAGCTTCAGAAGTATGAATCAGTTCTCCAAATTGATCCGGCTAACCGTGAGGCGATCGCCCAAATTGTAGATGCATATTTAAATCTTGGTCAACCCGATCAAGCAATTTTTCGACTAGAGAAAATACTTGAAACTTCACCCAACAACGTTAATATTTTATTAGAACTTGCAGGTCTATATGCTCTGAAGGGGCAAGATGATAAAGAGGAGAATGTTTATGATCAGATTTTAAAGCAGGAAAACAATAACGTTTTCGCTTTAATAGGGAAGGCAGGTATTCGCAAGAAAAAAGGCGACTTAAAAACCGCTAAAATTCTCTTAGAGAAAGCAGGGAAACCTATCCCGCCCAAGAGCTTAAAGACGATAAAATAAATCTTATAAATTTAAAAATAAAAATTTATGTCTTTATATAAAAGTCAATAATATCAGAAGTTTAGCTGCCCTGCTTTATTAGATTTTGATTTTATCCATTTTGAGGAGTTTGGTTCTGTGGTTTTATTTCGCCGCAACCGTTCCATATTGTCCTATCGGTTTTTCCTTTCTTATTGGAAAGCTTGCTTAATACTCGTGGTGCTGATGTTGTTGGGTGGGGCATTTGCTGCGATCGCAAGCCCTTCTACAATAGAACCGCTAGCTGCCGCACAGCAAATGCAGCGAGAGCTAAAGGTTATGGTAGATACCCTTTGGGTTGTAATTGCTGGGTGTCTTGTATTTTTCATGAACGCAGGGTTTGCGATGCTTGAAGCCGGATTTTGCAGATCCAAGAATGCCGCGAATCTGTTAGCTAAGAACTTAATTGTATTTGCCCTAACCACCGTCGCTTTTTGGAGTGTGGGATTTGGGCTAATGTTTGGCTTTGGAGGAGACTGGAGCAATCCTGCTGCATTAGATAATGGACTTATCGGTCTTCATGGGTTTTTCTTAAATGGTATTGATAATAGCCCCGAAACAGGTCAAAGCTATAGAGGGGTTTATCAGGCATTGAGTTGGGCAGGAATTCCCATTCAGGCTAAATTTTTCTTTCAGCTCGTTTTTGCAGGAACTGCCGCAACCATCGTCTCTGGTGCCGTTGCCGAGCGAATTAAGTTTTTTGCATTTGTTCTATTTAGTATTTTCTTAACGAGTCTTGTTTACCCAACCGTTGGACATTGGATTTGGGGTGGTGGATGGCTCTATAAACAAGGATTTTGGGATTTTGCTGGCTCTACAGTCGTCCATTGCGTCGGTGGATGGGCTGCCCTCATTGGTGCCATATTGTTAGGCCCTCGGATTGGTAAATATAAAGAGGGAGAATCATTGGCGCTCCCTGGGCACAACCTTGCGCTTTCAACCTTGGGCTGCTTTATTCTCTGGTTGGGTTGGTTTGGATTCAATCCAGGCTCCACGTTAACGGTAGATCCAGGTGCCATCACCCATATCCTTTTAGTGACTAATTTAGCTGCTGCCACAGGCGGCATTTCGGCAATGGTAACGGCTTGGCTATACTTCGGCAAACCTGACCTGTCCGTGATGATTAACGGCATCCTCGGTGGTTTGGTGAGTATTACTGCATCCTGTCGCTTTGTAAACATGGGTTCTGCCGCTTTCATTGGCTTACTGGCAGGCATTTTGATCATCATTGCAGTCGATGCTTTAGACCGTTTAAACATTGATGACCCCGTAGGAGCTGTTTCTGTCCATTTGGTTTGTGGAATTTGGGGTACAACAGCCGTTGGGTTATTCGCCGTGGGTGCGCAAACGGAAAGCTCGTTTCATTTTGCCCCTTACCTGGAAGGCCCTCGCCAAGGATTATTTGTGGGCGGAGGACTTGAGGGATTTAATCAACTGCTAATTCAGCTTTTGGGCATTGCAACGGTTGGTCTTTTTACAGTCGTGGCCAGTTGGCTCATTTGGTCTTTGCTTAAGATTTTTATTGGTCTGAGGGTGACGAGAGAATCGGAACTTAGAGGGCTTGACTTGAGCGAACATGGGTTGCAGGCCTATAGCGGGTTTATGTTCAAAAGTGACACTACTCATGAACTCTATGATGAATAGATCTGCTGCGTTTAAGACGCTACGAGGGTGAAAGAACGTCTTTATGCGCTCGTGTGCCTTCCCCGATAGGTCACTTCAGGCTCTTGAGGTGTGGGTAGAATAAAAGTGGGCACTTCTGAAATCTTTTTTGAACTAGGTTCAGATCTTAAAGGTGTTTCAGGCTGCGGTTCTGAGAGTGCTAAACGGTTTTCAACCATCGTCACACTACTTGTTGAAACCATCGCTAGTTCTGTACGTAGCTTTTCAATTGCACGACTGACCTCACCTTCTAACAAGCCGATGGGTACTTTTTCTGACTTAATGAGTAGATATAAATCAATGCTGCAACTTCTAAGAATAAGATGTCCTTCTTGACTGCGTATAGATACAGTTTCAATATCTTGCCAGAGCATCTCATCGTGCATATTTCTGAGCAGACACAGCATATGACCAGCTAGAATACCTGCTGTATTTTCATCTATTCCAATCGGCGGAACAATGACCTGCCCCTCGGCGGAGACTAGAGCTGTTCCCTGAATTCCCGACTTAGTAAAGAGCTGGTTGAGAATAACAGTAAGGTTATTAATATTCATAGTAGGCTCCCCCAAAGACTGTCTAGAAATAATAATTTGTGTGGGCTGAAGCGGAAGATTTTCCATAGGATAAGATTCCTGAATTTGCGTAGATTGCTCGACTGGAGCTGGATCTGCATAAAACCAATTGAGTAATGTCTGCGATTCAAGTGTGCGAAAGCTCTCTACACGCAATTTTGCTGGCAAGTCAACGCCCTGACGGACAGCGTTATAATCCTGAGCATTTTCTAGGCTCAAGGATAAAAGCTCGTTAGGGGGATGCTCAAACCGATCAATCCAACCAATCGGGCCTTGTTGCAAACAGGCTAAAACTTGGCTTAATTGGGCTGCTTTCAGCAGATTTGGAAAATAATAAGCCATGAAATAGGGGACATCCGAACGTCTGAATTCGTCTTGTCCATCATGATAAAGCCAGCCAAAAAGTGTTCCAGGGGTTGTAAGAGAAAGTTGGTGGAGATATGCGGCTCGGTAATGAGGCTTAGGAGGAGAATAAGTATCCCAAGCAGTTTGTACAATTCGACTCAAGAAAACTTGTTGAACGGTGGCTGGAACGTCTGTACTTTTGCGTAATGCAAAGCCAATTTGAGGAAAGCTCGTGTACAAGAGCTGCCCAAGCTGTAAGCCTTGAGGAGGGATTGCCGATTCAATATTTCCTGAATCCCACTTAGTCACAAAAAACCTCTATCTTCACAATGCTCTAAATAGCTTCTTATTATTACAGATTTAAACAGAACAAATTTATTTTTTTAAAATTTGTTTTTCATCCGCAAGTATCTTCAAGTAAGATTTTGCAAAACGCCGTCCAATCGTTTGATAGCTTTCAGTGGTGAAATGGACGTAGTCTTGCAGCTTTAAGTCATCTGTCGTAATCATCGCAGAAAAAGGTAGTTGAACTTTTGCTTGCTGCTGTTTTACTATCAACCAATTCTTGAATCTATTCGGTTCTGTGTTGGTTCCGACTTGTGCAAAGACTACTGGGAGTTCAGGTAAACTCAAATCATCACGCCAATTTTTAATAAAAATTACAAATTTGTCTGCC
>JAGVDA010000147.1 GCA_020058975.1 Thermosynechococcus sp. WC_1
TAGCTTCTTTGCTAGAAAGATTAGGTTTATGTACCTTTAGCGTTTCTAAGCAGTGATCTTTAATAGTCATGAGCGGGTTGAGCCGCGTCATGGGGTCTTGAAAGACCAGGCCAATACATTCCCCTCTAAACTTGCGCAGCGCTTGGGGCGATAACTCTAAAACGGACTGCCCCAAAAAATCAACGTTTCCTTCTACTACACTTTCCGGCGGCAGCAGCCGCAGCAGCGCTCTACCCATCGTAGACTTACCGCACCCCGATTCCCCCACCAGGCCAACGCATTCTCCGGCCTTGAGCGCCAAAGAAACATCATCGATCGCCCATTCAACTCCACGACCTCCGCTACCAGAAGAGTGACGGGGATAGGCCACCCTCAAGTGTTCGATGGAAAGAAGCACCTCAGTCATAGGGGTTACGCAATAGCAGGATAAAGGTTAGGGCAGGCAATCAGATGCCAGTAGCAGCCTATCATCCCATTAATTAAAAGCGTAGAGAAGAGGTGCTTACCCAATGCCACTAAGCCATGTTTTCATCAGGCCACATGTTGACTTTGCAGACAGTCTTGATTGAGCTTTTGAGGCAAAAATTCCCATGCCGCTTTAGGGAACAAATACTGCGCCCCTTTAACGTCTAGCAACCCTTGAGAAATTAAAAACCATGCATCATCAAGCGTCATTACAGCAACGGCGCGCTCTGGACGAGAGGAAAACTGGGCGAGTTTGAGTTGAGTCATAGGTAGAGTCCCTTACTAAACCACTCTCAGCATAATACCGCCTTCTTTGAAAAATGTACATCTTTCAAAGAATTAATTTTTAGCCGTCAAACGGGGTGAATAACGTTGGTAACAACACCCCATACCTGAAGCTCCATACCTTCAGCAATGGCGATCGCCGGATAGTTTGGGTTGGCAGGCATCAAAAACAGCCGTTTTTTCTCATAGTGCATCCGCTTAACGGTCAGTTCGCCGTTAAGCACCGCAATCACAATCTTTTGGTCATCGGGTTTTAGAGAGCGATCCACAATCAAGGCATCGCCCGAATGGATGCCCGCTTCGATCATGGAGTCTCCAGTGACACGCACCAGAAATGTAGAAGTTGGATTTTTGACGAGGTGTCGATTGAGATCGATTTTGCCTTCAATGTAGTCTTCGGCTTGAGTGGGCAAACCAGCAGAAACAGCATCCATGTAAAGCGGCAGGGCGTAGCGAGTAGCGCGTACCAAGTCCAACACATCTTCGACACTTGGCTCTTGAACGCGCTGCTGGAGCTGCTCAATTTTCTCAACCAGACTAATCGGTAGGCGGATAGGTTTGGTGGGTTCACCAAACTTACCGCTCCCCTTTGAGCGACCTGCACCTTCACGTTTTCCGCCTCTTGGCATGGCAATATTGATTCCTGTACAGAAACCAATATAAGCGTAAATTGCCTAGAACGCTAGGTTTTGAGCGCCATTAGCGCCAGAACTTAATTTGAGTGCTTAATTTGAATAAGCTTAGGTCTTGCTAAACCCTAGTCAAGAAAGCCCATCAGTTCATACGGCTCGTCAATTTGGTTTGATGCAATGGGGCGATGGTTGGGCAAAGTATCAGAATTGGGCAAAGGAAACTTGGAGCGCACAACTGGACGATGATTGGGGAGTGTGTCGGTATTTACGATCACAAGCCCTGACTTGACGATAGGACGATGATTGGGCAACATTTGGTCATCAACCACAACTAAGTGAGCGGAGCTAACGGGGCGATATCCAGGATAGTCAGAGTCTTCTTTCACAATGTCTAGTACCGCTGATGAAATGGGCCGCATATTGGGCAAAGAAGAAGGCTGGTAAAGTTCGATGGCTTTTGACTTAGTGGCACTGGCTTTACGACGTCCAGAAGTCTTGCTTGCCGTAGTCGTGATGGCGGTGGCTGCTTTGCTGGTTGCCAATTGAGATTGCTCTGCGCCGTTGCTACCTGCCGTTTTGTCTGTGGCGTCCAACGTTGTCATGACGATTTCCTATCGTGAATCTTTGAGACTAGCTTTAGTAATTCATCATACCTTGATCGGTTCACGCTCCAATGCAGCAAATTCATGTTGCAAGGTGAGAAAATCTTATCGAAGCGGCAGCAATGGGTTATGACTCAAAATATGGCCTATGGCGGAGAGAGCGCGGCTTAGGAGGACGCTTTGGGTAGATTTTTGGGGTGCGACATGGCGATCGCCACCGTCACGCTACCCAGCCCTTGCGTGCCCCGAAAGATCTGCTTTGGCACCATCAGCTTTGACCACAGATCTGGGCTAGCCTGAGCCGCTGCGCACAGGGCAGCAGCTTCGCAAACGCTAGACACACCGACAGCAGCTTTAACCACGACAGAAGGATGGACGGTATACCGCTCCAGCTCTGTCTGGGTAAAGTAGATCAACGGCCAGTTTTGAGCAAGGCTAAACGCCAGCAACCCTGGTTCGGCTTGTTTAGCGTCTATTGTGGCTAATCCGGCGATCGCCGCCCCGTCAATTAAATACTGACGACAGACCATTCGGAGCGCCTGATCAAACAGGGAAAGCGGCGTTCCCTGTTGGCAACCTAACCCAACCCATAGGTTAGCTGTGAGAGACGTGGGGGCAACCACTAAAAAAACGGAAGAAGACTTTTTAAAAGCTTCCGAAGTCGCAGCAGTTCCACAGATCGATAAATTGACGGAGAAAGCCGAGAGGGAACCTCTACTGCTTTAACCTGAAGCTGCTTTTGTTCTTGGGCATGGTTATTGGCAGACTGTGCCAGTCCCGTTAGTGGAGAATTTGCTTCAGTGGCGATCTGCGTTTGCAGCATTTCTTCAGGAATATCCTGTGCGCCAATCTCTACCTGAGCCAAGCTGCTGTGTTGACTTCCAATTTCACCGCAAAGCAAAATTGCAGAAGTAAGCAGTGTCAGTCTAATTGAGCATAAGTAAACAGATGGACTAAACGCAGTCGGTCTTTTGCCCATGATGACCCGATGTGCAATTGCATAAGTATCGCGGTTGGTTAAGACTCAAGTGTTCAAGTCTTAATGGCGTGGCGCTCAAAAACAAAATATCCCAGTAGAACACTCAAAGAGAGAACACTGGGACATTTTAGCTAAACCACTAGCTCTAAATTAAAAGCTTTTGTAGTCTAAAAACCAATCTTTTCTAAGCTGTACTACTTAGAAGGAGAAGGTGAGGGAGACATTGCTGGAGAAGTTGAGGCGGAAGGTGAAGGTGAAGCAGCTGGCTCTGAGCCACCGCAAGCACCCAACGTTGTCGCAATACCTAGTGCAAAAACTGCTGCCAAAATTTTAGTGTTCATAATCTTAGACTCCTCACTACATCAAACGTGAAACTAAAGATATTCTACAAGAAATTTACATTAACTCGGTTACAGCCGAGATAACGTCAAACTAAGGAGACTTTTTAGGCGCGGCAGATGGAGAGACCGTAGGGGTAACAGTTGCCGTCACTGTGGGAGAGCCTGTTGCAGAAACAGTAGGTGTCACAGTTGCAGAAACGGTTGGCGATCCAGCAGGAGATGCGGATGTTGTTGCAGCCGGAGATGTTTCTGGAGAAGCTGCTGGCGTTTCTGAACCTGAGCCACAAGCGCTTAGGGGCAGTAGAAGACCCATCACAGAGACAACAGCAATCAACTTACTCTTCATAAAATGTTTATCAAACACAACTAATGGAAATAGATCTTCTATCGAGTACCCCTACTCTGTCAATCTTTTAATTCATATTCATAGAATTTATAAAGGGTTGACGAAGGATACCTGCTTAGTTTACTTCAGAGTGATGCGTTTGATGAAGATAGTCAAAGACGGTTTTATCGCCAATGTCTGGAGGGATAGACTGTGTGTCTTTGTCTAGAGCAAACCATAAAAACAGAATAGCCCAGGCACCCAGCAATCCTTTTTCAATGGGCATTGAGAGTGCGCCTAACCAGTGACCCAGCAGCAGCACAGGAACCAGCAATATTAATGCTTTAGCCTGAGGCCGATTAAAACAAAAGGCTTCTTTGACAAATAGCCCTGTAAGCGCAACAAATACAAGCCCAACACCCATTAGCTCAAGTGCAAAGGGTGGATAAAGCGTTGTGACG